>NZ_QSJB01000008.1:0-118378 GCF_003469285.1 Collinsella sp. AM31-2AC | reverse complement strand
CCGCGCGTAGCGCGGCGGGGCCAGCGGCAAGTCAAAAGACTATATGCCTACGGGCGAAGGACCACCAAACGAGACTAGGCAGCCGGGCAGATCTTCTTGAAGAGCTCGATGACATCGTCGAGCGTCGCCTCGCGCGGGTTACCCGGGAAGCAGGCGTCGGCCATAGCGTCCTTGGCCAGAACCTCGATCTCGTCAGCCTTCATGGCCTCGCAGACGTGCGGGATGTTCACGTCGGCAGAGAGCTGCTTGACGGCGGCGATGGCGGCATCGGCGGCCTCGTCGGTGCTCATGCCCGTGGTGTCAACGCCCATGGCGACGGCGACCTTGGCCAGGCGCTCGGTGCAAACCGGCTTGTTGAACTCCATGGCGATCGGCAGCAGCATGGCGCAGGCGACACCGTGCGGGGTATCGTAGTGAGCGGACAGGGTGTGAGCCATGGCGTGGTCGATGCCCAGGCCGACATTGGAGAAGCCCATGCCGGCGACATACTGGCCAAGAGCCATGCCCTCGCGGCCAGAGCCGGGCTGGCCGGACTTGGCCTCGGCAACGGAGTCGCGCAGGTTCTCGCTGATCAGCTTAATAGCCTCAAAGTGGAACATGTCGGAGAGCTCCCAAGCGCCCTTGGTGGTGTAGCCCTCGATGGCGTGGGTCAGAGCGTCCATGCCAGTGGAAGCGGTCAGGCCGGCGGGCATGGAAGCCATCATGTCGGGGTCGACGACGGCGACCTCGGGGGCGTCGTTAGTGTCGACGCACACGAACTTGCGGACCTTCTCGGGGTCGGTGATGACGTAGTTGATGGTCACCTCGGCAGCGGTACCGGCGGTCGTCGGCACAGCGATGGTGAACACGGCGTGGTTCTTAGTGGGAGCAACGCCCTCGAGGCTGCGGACATCGGCGAACTCAGGGTTGTTGATGATGATGCCGATAGCCTTGGCGGTGTCCATGGAGGAGCCACCACCAATGGTCACGATAGCGTCAGCCTCGGCGGCCTTGAAGGCCTCGACGCCGTCCTTGACGTTCTGGATGGTGGGGTTGGGCTTAATCTCGGAGTAGAGGCTCCAAGCGATGCCGGCGGCGTCGAGCTCGTCGGTCACCTTAGCGGTAACGCCAAACTTGACCAGATCGGGGTCGGAGCAGACGAAGATCTTCTTGTAGCCACGACGCTGGAGCTCGCCGGGGATCTCCTTGATGGCGCCGGAACCATGGTAAGAAATGGTGTTGAGAACGAAACGATTAGCCATTGATAGCCTCCTATCGTGCGCGGGGCACCCGTTACGCCCCGCACTATAAGTCCCATCCTAACGCTTTTGAAACAAAAAACACGTGAGAACGTCAAATAGTTTAAAGCGCTTCAACATACTAACGGGGCCTTAGCCCTTCCCTCCCGACAGCAGCGAAGGCTAGATTATAGGAGCAATCGCCCAAAGAATACGACCAACTCAGTCTATAAATTGTTTCTGTTTTAGCAATATATGTTTGACAATACGTTTATAAAAGGATACTTTATAGTAAATAAAATGCATGCAGCAAATAGCGTCATTCATTTTGTTAGAAATTGCCCATGCGGTTATTGCAGCTGCATGTACCGCAACGTACAGCGCAATTCTCCGCACGAAGTAGAAGACGGTTCCAATTCGATCGAGGCGATGACGCGTGATGGCTACTGGTCCTAAATCGAGCAAGACGGCTACAAACGAATATCGAATCTCAATTGAAGGTAATCCTTATCCGCATACTCTGGCTCTCATCAACCCAGCGGGAGACAACCTCAACATCAAAAGACATGGGTTCACGGGTCCACTAGGACAGCTATCGAGTCTTAAATATACCGTTTATGACGATGCGAATGAAAAACTCTTCACTGTCGTCGACGGTGGCTTTAGCAACATGCCCAGGGTTGCGCTCATCATCGAACACAAGGAAGTTGCGGTGTTCGATTATGGTCTAAACAGACTTGAGATGAAGTGCGTAACGAACATACCGAATTACGCAATAAAAGGTAACTTCCTATTTGGAGATTACGATATATTCAGCCAACAGGAAGTGAAGCTATCTTCAGTTATCGTCCTTCAATGTGATAAACAATCG
This sequence comes from Collinsella sp. AM31-2AC, assembly GCF_003469285.1. Classification (NCBI taxonomy): domain Bacteria; kingdom Bacillati; phylum Actinomycetota; class Coriobacteriia; order Coriobacteriales; family Coriobacteriaceae; genus Collinsella; species Collinsella sp. AM31-2AC. Next base: position 116,290 of record NZ_QSJB01000008.1, on the reverse strand, counting down.
TGCTTTAGCATACAGGTTTTGGATAAAGCCGAATTAGCCGCCGCAATTGGAATACCTACAGCCATTGCCCTTCTTAGGGCTCGGATTGAAGAGCATCTCGAATAAATCGCAAAAAGCAGTTCGTAACAACATTCAGGAGCTAGATAGTTTTTCTGGCTCCTGAATGTTGTTACGAACATGCACCTTAGCGCTTAAGACTCGTGGTCTGCCAGTCAGCTACGATGCGGGCCCATTTCCTGTGCAAGTCGCGTTCGCGATCGATAAACATGATGGCAAACGCGATAAACAGCAGCATGCTCGCCACCGCAATGGCGTGCAGCCCCATGCGCTCGATGCACCAGTTGCCCAGCACGGCGCCAAACACAAAGGTGAAGATCACGCCAAAGTACAGCAGGCCGTTTTCCAAAAAGCCGCGCTTGTGGGTGATGATGTAATCGTCCACGTTTTGCAGTGCGTTGCGCAAGTTGCCGATGCACATGGTCGTGGCGATGCCGTGACCGTGGATCTTGCGGAAGCTCTCGACCTGCATGCCGCAGGCAAACGAAGTGAAGCAGTTGGCGAGCAGGTTGAAATCGCCACCGGGAATAAAACTCACGCCCAGCAAGATGACGGCTTCAAAGAACACCGTCACCTGGCGCCAGTGAATCACACTGCCAAACCGCTCGTGAACCAGGTCGGCAAGCATAATGCCCACGGCAAACGACACCACGGGGAAGAAATAGCGTCCCGCCAGCGCCCAGTTGCCCTCCGAGATGCTTACACCCACGAGCAGGATGTTGCCCGTCTGAGCGTTTGCGAAAACATGGTCGCGCCCTATGTACGAATAGACGTCCATAAAGCCACCGGCGAGCGCCAAGATGATGCCCAGCTCAATAGACTCCGATATCTGTTTGGCACGCTGCATCGTCGTGCATCCTCCTTGTTGACGACCCTCTCGTGCGTTGGCGGAAACATAGCCGCCGTTCATACTGTAACCCATTGACAACATGGCGCGCCCACGAGACGGGTCTCCCAATGCGCAGATACACAGTCTGGAAACAAACCGTGAGCGCGGCGCCACACCCGATGCCCGACGCCTCGTGTACTCCACCAGTCTTTTTAGCCCCGTCCCAAAAAGACTGGTTACAATTACGTGCAGCATACAAACACCGGGAGGGATCGTGGCAAAAAAGCCTCAGCACGCTCAGAATAACCAGCGCAGTCAGCAGGGCAAACAGGGCCAGCAGCAAAAGCGCAGCGGCAAGGCCCAGGGCGGCCACGCCGCTCATACCCCGGCAGCGCCCGCCCGTCCCTGGCGCCCGGGCCGCGATAAGTTCCTCCCCGTCAGCCGCGCCGATATGGACGCGCGCGGTTGGGACCAGTGTGACTTCGTCTACATCTGCGGCGACGCCTACGTGGACCACCCCAGCTTTGGTATGGCCATCATCAGCCGCGTACTCGACGCGCACGGCTACAAAGTGGGCATCATCTGTCAGCCCGACTGGACCGACCCCGCCAGCATCACGGTGCTCGGCGAGCCTCGCCTGGGCTTTCTCGTCAGTGCCGGTAACATGGACTCCATGGTCAACCACTATTCGGTGACCAAGCACCGCCGCCACACCGACGCCTATACCCCCGGTGGCGAGGAGGGGCACCGCCCCAATCGTGCCGTCACGGTCTACGGCAACCTCATCCGCCAGACGTTCAAGGACGCTCCCATCATCATCGGCGGCATCGAGGCAAGCCTGCGCCGCCTGGCCCACTACGACTACTGGCAGGACAAGCTCAAGCGCTCGGTACTGCTCGACTCGGGCGCCGACATCCTCATCTACGGCATGGGCGAGCACGCGATCGTCGAGATCGCTGACGCGCTCGACGCCGGACTGCCCGTCGATCAGATCACCTATATCAACGGCACCGTCTACCGCACCAGCTCGCTCGACGAGGTCTATGACTACGACCTGCTTCCCAGCTGGGACGACCTTGCCGCCGACAAGCTCAACTACGCGCGCAGCTTTAACGTGCAGCAGCAGAATATGGACCCCATCACCGGACATCGCCTGGTAGAGCCCTACCCCAACAGCGTCTATGTGGTACAGAACCCGCCGTCGGCAACACTCACCACCGATGAGATGGACGAGATGGCCGGGCTCCCCTACGCACGCGATTGGCATCCCGACTACGACGCGGCGGGCGGCGTGCCGGCCTTTGCCGAGATCAAGTTTTCCATTAGCTCCAACCGCGGCTGTTTTGGCGAGTGCTCGTTTTGCGCCCTCACCTTCCACCAGGGCCGCGTGCTGCAGATGCGCAGCCACGACTCGATCATGCGCGAGGCCGAGCTGCTCACACACGATCCCGAGTTTAAGGGCTACATCAACGACGTGGGCGGACCGACGGCAAACTTTAGCCGTCCCGCCTGCGACAAGCAGCTCAAGCACGGCGTATGCAAGAACAAGCGCTGCCTGTGGCCAAGCGTGTGCAAGAACATGGTGGTCGACGAGAGCGGCTACACGCAGCTGCTGCGCGACCTGCGCCAGCTGCCGGGCGTCAAGAAGGTCTTTGTCCGCAGCGGCATCCGCTTTGACTACACCATGGCCGATGCCTCGGACGAGTTTTTGCGCGAGCTTTTGGAGCACCATGTCTCGGGCCAGCTGCGCGTAGCGCCCGAGCACGTGAGCGATGCAGTGCTGTCCGTGATGGGCAAGCCGAGCCGCGCCGTCTACGATGCGTTCTGCCGTAAGTTTGAACGTCTGAACCGCGAATACGGACTCAAGCAGTACGTGGTGCCATATCTGATCTCGAGCCACCCGGGCTCAACCATGAAGGAAGCTGTGGACCTTGCCGAGGCCGTGCGCGACATGGGCTACATGCCCGAGCAGGTGCAGGACTTCTACCCCACCCCGTCCACCATGTCGACCTGCATGTACTACACCGGCGTGGACCCGCGCACCATGGAGCCGATCTATGTAGCGCGCGACCCGCACGAGAAGGCCATGCAGCGCGCGCTCATCCAGTACCGCAAGCCCGAGAACTACAAGCTCGTGCGCGAGGCACTGGAAAAGGCTGGCCGTCGCGATCTGATCGGCTACACCAAGCATTGCCTGATTCGCCCCGTGCCGCCGCGCCCGGGCGAGACGTCTGCTGGCGGTGGGCATGGCACCGGCAAGAAGGGCGGCAAGCCGCACGGTGACGCCGCCGGCAAGGGACCCAAGGGCAGCAAGGGTCACGGCGGCATGTCGCGCGCGCAGAACACCGCAGGCCGCAACCGCGCAGCTCAGGGGCGTCAGGGTGCCAACGGAGGCGGTCGCCGCAACTAGCGAAATGGTGCTCTCGCTGCGTCCATCCCACACGCTTGGCGCAGCGAGCGCATTGCCTCCACCAGGATCACGCCGGCGATTGCGACCGTGATTATCACGTCGAACGGCGTGTTCACAAACCAGAGCAACGTCATGAGATACGAGCCGGCATTAAAGGCAAAGTGCAACAGGATCGTGTAGCGGAGCTTTCCGGTCGTCACGAGCACCCAGCCAAAAATGAGGCCGGCAGCGCCCGCATAGCAGCCCTGTACCCAATTCATGTGCATAAAGCCGAAGATTGCCGCCTGCAGTACGATTGCCGCGGCGATACCCCACGTGCTCGGGGCCGCCCAAGGCACCATGGCGCCGTCCTGCGCACCCGCACGACGCCGGCGCTTCCAGAGCGGACGGCACTGCGGGTTAAATGCTCGGAGCGAAAACTCAAAAATGATGCCGCGCACCAGCAACTCCTCGCAAAACGGAGCGCCGAGCACCGTGGTCAGGACGGCCAGGTAGCTCGTGTCGCCCATGCCTGTTTCCTCGACAAGTTCACTGTAGTCGGCCGCGACCTCGGGCAACAGCGACAGCACGGCGTCGGTCACGTAGCCAACGACCACCTGCAGGGCAAGGCCGATCACGATAACGCAGGCGATGCGCCTCCATGCTTTGCCTGCTCCCCCGCCAAGCGGGCGCTCGCCCTGCCAGCGCGTCATAAACGAGCGCGGCCACAGATAACGCCACCACAGCAGCGCCATCAAAAACGACGCCATCTGCGCGGCAGCCTGAAGCAATTGAATATCGAGGTCGTCAATCGAAAAGCCCATGAAAACCGATGCGACGCCCAGAGCGGAGAACAAAACCACGCTCAGAGCGATATCGGCAGCGACGACGCCAAAACAGGCAAGCGCCCAAACCAGCGCATTGAGCATGCCAACCTCCTCCCGACGGGTAGTCATATAAGAACGTCCCCAACGACTAGTCATTGGGGACGTTCTTCAACGACCAGCCGTTGGGGACAGTCTTTGCCAAAGGCCCCGTTGGGCGAGATGTCGAACGGGAAGGTGCCGCAGCGATTGAACGCGGCGATAAACATGCGGATGGCGTTGGACGGCGTGGTGCCCACGAGCTGGGTTGCCGCCGCGAAGGCTGCCTTCTCCTCGGGCAAGACCTTCGCGACAACCGGGGTCATGTGTTCTGCCATGGCGCTTCCTTTTTGAAACGACGGTGGTGCGGATAGATGCGGGCCACGCGGCTGGGCGACGGGCTGTGAAGGCAACCCGATTGGCCCGCATCCGGAGTTTGTTTCTGCGGCGTTGGTATTACTTGGTATTCCTAAGTATTACCCCACAGATAGAATACCACACCCGACCCCATGGGGACGGAGGAAAACGGATCATTTTGTTGCTGAGTTAGTATTTAGAGCGTGATGATGTCCGAGATATTGAGGACCTGAGCGTCGACGGCATCGTGCGTAGCAAGCAACAGCATGCGACCGTCGAGCAAGTCGAGCACGACCTCGGCGCATGCGTCGCGCGCAGCGGTATCTAGACCGGTAAAGGGCTCGTCCAGAATCACCGCGTCGCCTGGGCACAGCAGGGCTCGGGCAATCTCGACGCGACGGCGCTGCCCGCCCGAGAGCTCGGCCACACGAGCATGCACATCGACCCCCGGCACCAGCAGGCGCAACAGAGCCGCGGCACTCGAGGCGTCCACGCGCGCGTCGGCGCACACCAGCACGTTATCCAGGGCAGAAACGTCCTCGACTAGGCGCACATCCTGAAACACCATGGAACACGGCGCGCACTCCCCCGCCGCCAGTGCAAGCAACGTCGACTTGCCCACACCCGAGGCGCCCATCACGCAGGTCCGTCCACCGGCGGGCACGCGAAGTACCAGTCCGTCAAGCGCCGGCGCCCAGAGCGCACGATCGCCCACAGCAAGCGCAAGCTCCGCCGCAACCCCGCCGCCAGCAGAACCGCCCGCACGCCCGTGCAAGCCGCGTCCATGCGACAGCACCGCCGCACGCCATGCCACGGGCCCCGAAGCCCGCAGCAGCCACACCAGCACGCGCTCGCATGCCCACGAAGCCATAACAACCAGCACGGTCCAGGCCAGCAAATCGGCAGTCTCAATCAAAAGCTTCGCCTGATAGATGCGCTCGCCCACGGTGCCCGTCGCCATGCCGATCAGCTCCGCCGCCACACCGGCCTTCCAGCTCATGCCAATCACGGCGCGGGCACACGAAAGCACAAACGGCAGGACTTCGCGCCAGGTGTGGGCACAAAACAGTCGCCAGCCCCGCACGCCATGCAGACGAAACATCTGCTCCAGCGGTTTATCCGCTTGCATCAAGCCCTCGACCAACGAAAAATACACGCCCGGCAGAGCCATCAAAAAGACCGCTGCAATGCTCACGCGCGCCGACCCCAACCAAATGAGCAGCAGGACCACCACGCAGGCAACCGGTGTCGCCTTAACAAACGAAAGCGCCGGCGCCACCAAGCGGGCAAACGTCAGCGATCGCACCGAGACTCCCGCCAGTACGCCGCCGCACACCGCGGCAAGCGCCAGCCCGCCCAAGATACGCGCACCCGAGCCTGCCAGAATCGCCCATGTGCTGGCATCGCATACCAGTCGCAGCAACGCCACCACGACGGCACCCGGCCCCGGCAAAATCAACGGCTGCGCCACGAAACCCGCCATCAGCACCCACACGGCAAGCCAAAAGGCGGCAACGGCACCTGCTGCCGCCACCGCCTTCATACGCTCTGTCATTTGTCGAGCAAACGCACGCACGGGCTACTCCATATAGTAGAAATCATCGGCCGGGAGCTTGCCGCCCACGGCGCTCGCGTCCGCATCGGCCAGCACCTGCAGGTACCCACCGAGCGCCGCCTTCATGTCCTTCCCCGTCTGGCACACGAGCATGCACCCGGGAATCGCCTTTTCGGCAATCGCGGCGTTATCGACGATACCCGCATCGACCACGGCCTGTGCCCAATCTGCCGGCGCCGCGTTCACGGCCTCAACGCTCGCCGCATGGCAGCTCAAGAATTCCGCCACGGCCTCGGGATGTTCCTCGGCAAAGGCCCGGCGCACCACGGTCACGCCCGTCAGCAAACGGGAGCCCGTGTCTCCTGCCAGCTCGTCCCACACATCGGTCAGACTTACCGGCGCCGACAGCTTGCCTTCGCTCTTGGCGATGGCCGCCGTCTTGAACGGCTCGGGCAGCACGCCCACGGCAGACGGATCGGCAAGCAACGCCGACAGCACCTCGGTAGGCTCGCTCTTAAACTCAAGCGTCACCTGGCCGGTCAGGCCCGCGCGCTCCAGCAGGTAGTTCATGACGTACTCCGGCGTGGCGCCCTTGCCCGTCATATAGACGGTATGGCCCGCCAGATCGCCAAACGAGGCCACACTCGCGTCGCCCGTCACAACGTTCAGCACGCCCAGCGTGTTGATGTCGATGACCTGCGCCGCGCCCTCGGTCTTGTTGTAGAGCACGCTCGCCACGTTGGCGGGCACCAAGGCAATGTCGACATCGCCCTGAATGACCTTGGGCACGATCTCGTCGGCCGCGGCGCTGATCGCAAAGTCGAACTCGTTATCCGTCTCGCCACTCGCTGCCTGGTCCATAAACTGCACCAGACCAATCGACGTCGGCCCCTTGAGCGAGGCGACGTGCACCTCGACCGGCTCGGCAGCAGCACCGGCGCCGTCCGTGGCAGCCGAGCCCGCGGCGGACCCGGCACCGGCACCCCCGCCGCCACAGCCCGCGAGCGCAAGCGACAGCGCGCCCGCGGCAAGCGCCGAGGCAAACCCTCGGCGCGTCATCTCAACATTAAACGCACGCATCGCTAGCACTTCCCTTCGTTGGGCATCGACCAGGCGTGATGGTCGGTATGCAGCAACTCCTCGGCCAGCGGCGAGAGCGGCGCGCCCAAAAACTCGCGGTAGCACGCCTGAACATCGGGGTTCTCGTGCGAGAAGCGAATGTCCGCAGCGGCATCCAGGCCCCACAGCACCTGGCCGCGCTCGGCCGCCAGCTCGCAGCCGTCGTGGATGGGCTGACCGCCGCCACCGACGCAGCCGCCCGGGCACGCCATGACCTCGACGAAGTCATAGCTCGCACGGCCGTCGCGAATCGCGTCGAGCAGGCGGGCGGCGTTACCCAGCCCGTGCGCCACGGCGACGCGCACCTTGGTGCCATCGATATCGGCGACGGCTTCTTTCCAGCCGTCCAGGCCGCGCACATCGGTAAAGAAGTCCGCATCGGGGTTCTTGCCCGTCACCAGGTAATATGCCGAGCGCACGGCTGCCTCCATCACGCCGCCCGTGGCGCCAAAGATCACGCCCGCGCCCGTGCCAAAGCCCAGCGGCGTATCGAGCGGCTCCTCGACCAGCGTGTCAACGCTCACGTGGCTCGCACGGATCATGCGCACCATCTCGCGCACCGTCAGCGCAACGTCCACATCGGGCGTGCCGTCCTCGCCCACCATGCTCGGCAGCGCGCACTCGGCCTTCTTGGCCGTGCACGGCATAACGGACACCACGAACAGGCGCTCGGACTCCACGCCCAGCACCTTGGCGTAGTAGGTCTTGGCAATAGCGCCGAACATCTGCTGCGGCGACTTGGACGTGGACAGGCTGTCGACAAACTCCGGATAGCGCGCCTTCACAAAGCGCACCCAGCCCGGGCAGCAGCTCGTAAACATGGGCCAGCCGCGGCTGTCGCCCTCGCCCTTGGCGGCGGCGCCCAGGCGCTCGATCAGTTCGGATCCCTCCTCCATAATGGTGAGGTCGGCCGAGAAATCGGTGTCGAACACGTACTCAAAGCCCACGCGGCGCAGCGCGCAGGCCAGGCGCTCAACGGTGGCCTCCTCGCGAGATATGCCGAGTTCCTCGCCCCAGGCGCTGCGCACGGCCGGCGCGATCTGCACCAGCACGATCTTGTCGGGATTAGCGAGCGCGTCAAACACGGTCTCGGTATCGTCGCGCTCGCGCAGGGCGCCCGTCGGACAATGTGTAATGCACTGGCCGCACGCGACGCAATCGGTCTTGCCGATCGGTGCGCGCCCGCGGGTACCCACGGCGGTATGCGTGGCGCGGTTGGTCAGGTCCCAAATCCCTAGGCCCTGCACGCTCTCGCACACCTTGATGCAGCGCATGCATTTAATGCACTTGTCGTTTTCGCGGATGATGGGAAAATCGAAATCCCAGCCCTCGCCCGCCAAATGCCTTTGATACGGCAGATAGAAAATGCCCAGATCGTTGGCGATGGTCTGCAAGTTGCAGTTGCCGCTGCGCACGCAGCTCGTGCACTGCGAATCGTGCTGGGACAGCAGCAGCTGCACGTTGGTGCGACGCGCCTCGCGGGCCTTGGGGCTGTTGGTGTGGACCACCATGCCGTCGAGCACGTAGTTGTTGCAGGCGGCAACCAGCTGGTCGCAGCCCTCAACCTCGACCACGCATACGCGGCAGCCGCCGATCTCGTTTAGATCGCGCAGGTAGCACAGGGTGGGAATCTGGATGCTGACGGACTTGGCCGCATCCAGGATCGTGGTGTGCTCGGGAACCACGACCTCGCAATTATCGATAGTGAGCTTGACCATGTTATGCGCTCCGTTTTCGGTGTTGTCGCTGACGGTGGTGTTGTTGGGCTCTACCATTCCAGGTTCCTCCCTCCGCGGAACGCGCCAAAGCCAAAGTGATCGCAACGCAGGCAGCGGCTCGCCTCCTGGCGCGCCTCCTGCTCGGTAAGACCTTGCTCGACCAGATCCCAATCGTGAATACGCTCGCCGGCCTCGCGCTCGCCCAGCTCGCAGCGGCCGCACTCATGCTTGCCCTTAAACTGGACGGTCGGCAGCTCGACCTCGAGCTTAATCTTGTGGTCAAAGCCCAGGTAGCGGTCGATATTTGCCGAAGCAACGCGGCCGGCGTTGATGGCTCGGATGACGGTGGCGGGACCGGTCTGGCAGTCGCCGCCGCTAAAGAGACCATCGAAGTTGGGCACGGCGCCGTCCGAATCGGTGACGACGCGACCCCACTTGCAGGCGATGCCCATGTCCTCAAACGGCTTGGAATCGATGTCCTGGCCAATGGCCACAAACACGCGCTCGCAGGGAATGACGCGCTCGGGCGTGGCGGCGGCACGCGGGGCCGGACGCCCACGACGGGGCTCACCGATAATCTGCGGCTGCACGCGCAGGCCGCTCACGCGACCGCCCCCGCCCGTCTCGATAGCGAGCGGGGCCGTGAGCTCCAGTACCTCGCAGCCCTCGGCCTGGGCGCCGGCGATCTCGGCGACCTGTGCCGTCATGTCGCAGATACGACGGCGGTAGACGATGCTCACCTTTTCGGCACCGCAGCGCACGGCAGAGCGTGCCACGTCCATGGCCACGTTGCCGCCGCCGATGACGCACACGCGCTGGCCGCTCAGGTCGGGCAGTTCGTCATCGCCGATGGCGCGCAGCATCTTGACGGCCGACTCCACGCCGAGCGCCTCTTCGCCCGGAAGGCCAAGCTTCTTATCGCTGTGGGCGCCAATAGCCAGGTAGACGGCATCGAACTCGTCGCGCAGGCGGGCAAGTTCCTCGCCGTTGACGGAGTGGTCGAGTTCCACGTCGATGCCGGCGCTCAAGATCCAGTCGATCTCGGCCTGCAGGCGCTCGCGCGGCAGACGGTAGCTGGGAATGCCGTAGCGCAGCATGCCGCCCAGGTGGTGGCGCTGCTCAAAGATGGTCACCTTATGGCCCATCACGGCCAGGTAGTAGGCACAGGAAAGGCCGGTCGGGCCGCCGCCGATCACGGCGACGCGCTTGCCGGTGTTATCCACTACATGGGGTTTGTGGTCGTTGAGGTCGCTGTGCTCAACGGCAAAACGCTTGAGGGCGAGGATGTTCATGGGATCGTCGACCATGCCGCGACGGCAGTGCATCTCGCAGGGATGCTCGCACACCAGGCCGCAAACGAGCGGCAGCGGGTTGTTCTTGCGGATAACCTTGACGGCGTCGGCATAGCGGCCGGCCTCGACGAGCGAAATGTAACCGGGAATGTCGACGTGCGCCGGGCAGCCCGAGACGCACGGGACGCGGGCCTCGCGGTCAAAGCCACAGGAGTGCTCGCGGATGTGGTGCTCAAAATCGTCGCGGAAACCGCGAATGGCCGTGAGCGCCATGGCGCCAGCTTCGTAGCCGATGGCGCAGTCGCTCGAAAGATAGATAGTGCGGGCCGTGCGCTCGATCAGGTTGAGCGTGGACTCATCGGCGCGCCCTTCGAGCACATCGGCGAGCAGATCGCTCAGCGCGCTCAGGCCCACGCGGCAGGGCGTGCACTTGCCGCAGCTCTGGGTGGAGCACAGGTTGACGAGCGCTGCCGTAAACTCAACGGGGCACGGGGCGAGCGAACTCACCGCCAGACGACGTCCGAGCGCATCGTGCAGGTCGTCCATGACGGCCTGAGCGTGGCTGCGTTCCATTACATGCAGTCGTGCCATAAGATCCCCTCTCATGCGGCAGCCCGGAGGCGAGGCCGGGCGAAGTTGCTACACGCACAACACTGACCTAAAAAGTTGTTAGGTCTCCACGCAGTTCGGCAGGCGGTATAAAATGTCACCCTCGGCGGTGAAATAGAACATTACCGCAGATAAATGCCATATTTGATAAAACGCGTTACCAAATGACAATGCCCCGCCCACGCAATCACGTGGACGGGGCATTGCTCCAGGTATGCGGCCAGCGACCCTGTTGCTTTTACTTAAGCTCGGGCCAGTAACCCTTGTTGGCCTCGATCATGTCGTCGAGAACCTCCTTGGCGACCTTCATCGAAGGCACGGTCTTGTTCAGCGTAAAGGCCTTGAGTGCCTTCTCGTACGAACCCTCGATCGTGGCCTCGACCACGAGCTTCTCGGAGTTCAGCTGCTGCATCATAAGACCCTGCTGGAACAGAGGAATGTTGTCACGGCTGATGACCTCGGGGCCGTTCTTGCCAATGTAGGCAGGCAGCTCGACCATGGCGTCGTAGGGCATGTTGGGGATAGCGCCCTTGTTCTCGCAAATGACCAGGAAGCGCTGCTTGGTATCGTTCTTCAGAGCGATGGCCAGGTCGGCAATCCAGTCGCCGTGGCTGCCCGCATAGAACGTACTCTCGTCGATCTCGCCGGTCTTCTCGTAGTGGTCGATGCCGTCGAAGAGGTTCTTCTCGCGCGTCTCCTCAACCTCGTTAGCACGGGTGCGCTCGGGGTTGGAATGCTCGACGAACTCCTTCTGCTGCAGGTAGTAGTTCAGATACGTGTTGGGCAGGTACTCCGGGAAGCACTCCATGATCTCGTACTCGCCCTTCCAGACGTAGTACCAGCTGCCCTTGGTGTGGCGGTTCTGCTCGGGGTGCTCGTCGGTGGTCTCCTCGGGCTTCTTAGACATCAGCGAGCCCATGCCCTTGAGGTACGAATCGGGCAGCAGAATCTCATGCTCCTTGATGTACTCGCGCAGCTGCGGGAGCACCTCCTCGCCCTTGTGGCGGATCGAGGTGAACCAGCCAAAGTGGTTGAGGCCAAAGTAATCGTACTCGACATCCTTCTTGTCGATATCGAGTGCGGCGCAAACCACGTCGATGATCGCGATCGGCATGTCGCAGATGTTGATGATGCGAGCGTTAGGACGCAGCACACGGCAGCCCTCGGAGACGATGGCAGCAGGGTTGGAGTAGTTGAGAATCCAGTAGTCCTTCTTGGCGTACTTCTCGACGTCATCGATCAGCTCGACCATGGGGAAGATGGTGCGCATGCCGTAGGCAAGGCCGCCGCAACCGCAAGTCTCCTGACCCACGCAGCCGTGACGCAGCGGAATCTTCTCGTCCTGCTCGCGCATGGCGTAGCCGCCCACGCGCATCTGGGCAAACACGAAGCTCGCGTCGGTAAAAGCCGTCTTTTTGTCGGTGGTCACCGTGAGCTTGATGTCCAGGCCGAGGTCCTCGTGCAGAATCCAGTCCACGAGCACGCCGATCTTGCGCTGGCGCTCCTCGTTGATGTCGTACAGACGAATCTCGTCAACGTCGAGCTCGTCCTTGCGCAGGGCGATGGACTTGACGATGCCGGGGGTAAAGGTGGATCCGCCACCACACAGAGTAATGATCATTGTTTACTGCTCCTTCTCAATTGCGTTTTCGACCTTGTCGCGCATCTCGGCGACCTTCATGCCAAAGATGATCTGGATATTGTTGCCGTTACGGTTGATGCCGCTGTTAGGCACATGGTTGATGAGGTTCTCATCGATGAGGTCCGGGTTCTTAACGTTCACGCGAAGACGCGTAAAGCAGTTCTCGAGCTCCTCGATGTTGTCCTTGCCGCCAAGACCTGCGACCAGGTCGGCAATACTTGCATCGACGCCCTCTGCGGGAGCTGCGGCAACAGCGCCCTGCTTCACCGCGACAGACGCGGCGGCCTCGCCCTCGGCAACGGACTCGGCGAGCTCGGACTCCTCCTCGCGGCCAGGCGTGTGGAGGTTGAGCTTCTTAATAAGGAAGGTGAAGAGGAAGAAGTACAGGGCGGCGTTGACGACTCCAAGCACCAGCATAACCGGCCAGTTGGTCTTATCGACACCAAGAACCAGGTTGGAAACCACGATGTTGATGATGCCGCCTGCAGTCGAAGCGGGCACGGAGAGAACCTTGAGCAGGACCAGGAAGATACCGGAAAGAACCGAGTGAACGACAAAGAGCACGGGAGCGGCAAAGACAAAGAGGAAGTCCATGGGCTCGGTGACACAGGAGAGCACGGCGGTGATGATCAGCGGGATGATAACGGCCTTGGTCTTATCCTTGTTCCCCTTGTAAGCGGTGAAGATAAAGGCGAGACCGATACCGATGTAGGGCCACAGGTTGTTGAAGGTGTAGCTGTTGAAGTAGGTGCTATCGGAGAAGGGCTGGCCCGTCATTGCCATCTCGGCGACACGGATGGGATAGGCGCCGGCGATAACCTGATCACCCAGCGTCAGGGTGCCACCCACATCGGAGAACTGGAACGGGGTGTAGATGAGGTGATGCAGACCGGTAGGAACGAGCAGCTTGTTGAGCATGCCGTAGATAAACAGACCGATGTTGCCCGACTCCTTAATGATGCCGGCAACGGAGGAGATGGCACCCTGAACCGGAGGCCAAACGATGCAGAAGCCAGCACCCATGATCCAGGAAATGATGATCATGATCAGGAACGGAAAACGAACGCCCGAGAACATCGAAAGGGCAATGGGGAACTGCTTGTTCGAGTACTTGTTGAACACGGCACCGGTGATGCAACCAAGAATGATGCCGCCAAACACGCCGGTATCGAGCACCTGAATGCCCATAACGGTGCTCTGGCCGGTTCCGGTAAGACCGAGCATGCCGCTCGCTTCGGCAAGAGAGCCGGTGGCGTTGAGCACGATGTTGTTAGCCTGCAGGAACAGGAAGAACGACATCAGGGCAATCAGCGAAGCATGGCCCTTGTTCTTCTTTGCCATGGCGCCGGCGATGCCCACGCAGAACAGAATCGAGAGGTTGTTGATGATAAACATCAGCGACTGATAGACAACGGCGCCCACAAGCTGGAACGGACCGGAGCCCAGCACAGGGATCACGGCGCAGATGGTCTTGTTGGTCAGAATAATGCCCACGATGAGCAGAATGCCGGCAACCGAGAGATACATCATCGGCTGAACGATTGACTTCGCGAACACCTCCAACGGCGCTTTGAAATTGAACTTCTTTTTTGCGGTCATAGCGGTACTCCCCTTCCTTTTCCGCAAATTAAGACAGATGTGCCCTGGACAAGACCGTGAGCCTTGCCTTATATCAATCGATGTGTGGGCACGTTATGCCTAGAGACCAGGTTCTCCAAGCAGGTTAACAATGTGATATGCGAGATAACTCTTCTCGGCATCGGTAACGACAACGTTATAGGTAGACGCTAAGTGGTCGGCAATTGACTCCGCACACGAGAACGCCCTCGGATACGCCGTTTCATCGATACGGAACAGCGCGTCGCCATTGACCTGCCCCGCCGCGGGATCGAGCGCCCGCTGCGCAAAAAACTGCAGATGGCGAACGAAACGCTCGTACGGCAACGAGGTGACGTCAAGGGTCGTGGCATAGTGCTCGGAAACAATCGCGAGCACGTCGCGAACAAGCTGGACCGAAACAATCAGACGGTCAGAGCGCTGCGGCATGGTGGCGTTGACGATATGCAGCGTAATAAAACCCTGCTCTTCTTCGCTCATCTGGATGCCCATATACTCCTTGATAATCTGCAGCGCACGGCCCGCAAGCGCGTACTCCTTGCGATAGAACTGCTGGATCTCGAGCAGCAACGGGTTCTCGCAGGGAACGCCCTTGCGCTCACGCTCCAAAGCAAGGCTGATATGGTCTGCGAGAGCGATGAGGATCTTGTCGTTGATATCGACATTGAGCTCTCGACGAAGCATCTGAACGATGTCCTCGGAAATCACGAGGTTGACGGTGGGGATGGACTCCAAAAGATGTGCCAAGCGGTCAATCGTACGCGAATCCTGAGAAGTGCCCTCCTGCAGCGCATAGGTCTTTTCGACCGATGCTTCATCGATAGCGTCGCCGGCATGACGGCCAAAGCAGAGGCCTCGACCGATGACAATGAGCTCGGAGCCATCGTCCGAAGTGACCATTGCGACGTTATTGTTGAAAACTCGCTTGATAACCACGGTACCCACCAAAAGAATTTACTCGGAAAGCCAGACGACAGGCTCTTTAACAGCAACAGGGCCGGAAGCGTGCTCACGAAGAGTCGAGTTCTCCGAACGCTCGCACACGATAACGAAGACCGTGGGATCGAAGCCGGCGGCGCGGACCGCGTCAAAATCGACCTCAACGAGGGGCTGGCCCGCGTCGACATGGTCACCCTGGGCAACAAGCGCATGGAAGCCCTTGCCCTCAAGTTTAACAGTGTCGATTCCGATATGCAGCATCACCTGAGCAGAGCTGTCGTCGGACATGATGCCCAGTGCATGCTCGGTCGGGAACAGCGCCGCGACGGTACCGGAAACAGGAGCGCACACCGTTCCCTCTTGGGGAACCACGGCAACGCCATCGCCCACGGCACGGCTGCTAAAAGCGGGGTCATTGGTTTTTTCCAGATGAACAAGCTCGCCGGAAACGGGAGCGAGGATTTCGAACTCGGAAGTTGCAGTCTTCTGCTCATCCGAACCGCCCATCAGGCGAGAAAAGAAACCCATGGTGGCATGTCCCTTCATAAATATAGCCCAACCAAAATCAAGCGAATGCGTCCATAGAGACACATCCGTTCAAAGACTTTGGTTAGGCCCACGTCCGAGGGACTCGGTAACCTTCCGCATTTCTTTTTACGGAAGCTATTGTAGACAAGCCCAAAGCCAGAACAATCATTATGACCGGTGAGCGGTATTTTTTCTTCGATAAACGGTATTTAAGCGGCACTTGGGGACGTTCCTTTTCTGCCGGCACCCAGGGACACTCCTTGCAGCAATTTCGCATGCGTTAGATGAAGAGCTCGCATTCCTTCCGCACGACGCAAACCTTGCTCAGCATCTGGGAAACAGCGGATAGCTCGTTGGGATCAAGCTCGCGAGCGCCTCGCGGGCATACGGCGATGCAGCGCATGCAGGAGATGCACGCCTCGCCAGCTGCTCGTTTGGGGTCACCCTTGTCGATAGCACAAACGGGGCACGCCGCGGCGCATGCACCGCAGGAGACGCAATCCTCTGTTGCCTCAGGTGCCATGCGGTGACCTCTGGCTTGTTTATAAGGACGATTGCCGGGAATAGAGGGCTCGGATGTATCCTCAGCCAACAGCTTTTGCTGAATTTGCTGCGCAAACTCTGCGAGCTGCGCCGCATCCTGCGCATCCGGACGACCGGCAGCAAACTGTCGCGCAATGGAATGTTCTGCAATGGCTGCAACTGCCGCGATTACCCGGAATCCCGCATGCTTCGCAACGTCCTCCAGCTCTACGAGCGTGTCCTCAAACGCGCGGTTTCCGCAGACGCACACCAGAACGGCCCGCGCTCCGTTGCCGTGAACCATGTTCAGTCGGTCGACCGCCACGGCAGGGACTCTGCCGGCATACGCCGGCACGGAGATAACAGCCACGTCGTCCTTCGTCATCGAGACCTCGTGGAAATCCAACCCGCTATCGGTCAGATCGACGGTAACGGTATTATTGTCCAGCGCCCCGGCCACAAGGCCAGACACCTTCCGCGTTCCACCCGTCGGACTAAACACAATTTCGAATACGCTCATCGAGGCACCCTCTCCCTACGCCCGGCAACGCGTCAAGCTGTTTTCACATTCAGACAGAGTATACGGCGCATGAGGGGGAGCTCCCCGTTTTGGTGCGCCAGGCACCCCAATGCACCCACCCTACGCTGTCTGCCTCTTCGTTTTGTATAAATTACGGTACAGATTGTATATATTTACGGGATACCGCCGTGTTCTCCTGAGGTACCTCATCCTGGCCCGTACAAAAAACGGAGTATTCTGCAACGTGACCGCGCCAGCACCGCCGCGGGTGGGCAAAACTGTAGGGCGCCGTATCATTCTAAGTCCCGACATGGCGAGAATGACGCGCCCCCTGCTCCGGAAAACGGCGAAATCTGACTCGGAACGCTCGCTAGGGATATCCGAAGGCCACCGTTGGCGACGTCGAATCATATGCAGACAACTCGAACTGCAGAATACTCCAAAAAATGCACGGCGCACCCCATAGGACCCATTGCTGCATGGCAGGAAACAAGCCCACGGCATCCTCTAGATGCATTCCCGAGGAAATCACATTTGAACTAGCGATCGGATACGGCAAACAAAAGGGCCCCGAACGTAGTTGCTCGGGGCCCTTGGTTCACCTCGCTCTAGCGGGCGATGCGTATGTTATTTGCGCTTGCCGCCGCCGTCGCCGGGGCGACGGGAGCTGCTACCGCGCTTGCCGCCACGGCTGTTGCCATAGCTGCCACGATTATCGCGACCGCCGGCACGGCCGCCGCGGGAGCCGGCCTGGTTGCCGCCACGCCCGCCACGATAGCCGCCACGACGCTCATCGCGGGTGTCGTCGTAGTTGCGCCAGTCATCGCGACGATCGCGGCTGGCACGCGGGTCGCGACGATCGCGCGACTCATTCGAACGACCGGCGCCGCTGCGGCCACCGTTGCCACGAGCGCCCTCGCGACGCTCACCACCGCGGCCGCCCTCGCGGCCTCCGCGCTCGTCAAAGCGCTTGCCGCCGCGGGACTCGCCACCGCGGGTACCACGCTCGTCACGCGAACCACGGCCTTCGCCGCCGCGACGCTCATCACGGCCACCACGCTCGCCATCGCGACCGGAGCGACGACGGTCACCCGAACCGCGCTTGCCACCGCGCGAACCGCGGCCCTCGTCTTCGCGCTCAACACGACGACGACCGCCACGGTCCTCGTCTTCACGACGACGGCGGTGCGCTTCGCCCTGGAACTGCTTGGCACGGCGCTCGGCACGGTTGCCACGCGGGGTCTGCTCGACAGCAGCAGCACCCCCGCGCTCCTCGGCAGCCACCTCGCGAGCCACGCTCTCCACAGCCTCGTCCACGCGAGCCTGAACGCCCTCGCGCACGCGGGTCTTGCCGCCGCGCTTGGGACGGCTCGGACGCTCGCCGTCGCCGCGACGCTCATCGCGACCGCGGTTGGAACGACCGGCAACATCGCCGTAATCGTCGCCGTTGCGCTTGCCGTCGCGACGTGCCTGCTCGAGCTTCTTCTTGCTCTTGGACTTGCCGCGCTTGGTCTTCTTCTTCACCTTAAAGGCCGCAGGGTCGCGCTCGGGATCAACCGCGGGCGGGTTGGGACCCACATGCAGGTCGCCGGCCTCGTAGATGTCGGCGGTCTTGTCCATGAGCTTCTCGATCTCATAGAACTCATCGACGTCCTGCTCGGTCACAAACGTGATGGCCCAGCCCAGCTCACCGGCACGGCCCGTGCGGCCGATGCGGTGGATGTAATCGGTCGGCTCGGCCGGCACGTCAAAGTTCACGACATAGCGCACGTCGCTGATGTCGATGCCGCGGGCAAGCACGTCGGTTGCCACCAGCACGTCGACGGTACCGTCGCGGAAGGCCGAGAGCGCGCGCTCGCGCTGGGCCTGACTACGGTTGCCGTGAATCGCGGCGGCCTTGATGCCCTTACGCTCCAGACGACGGCAGCAGCTGTCGGCGCGGTGCTTGGTACGCATAAAGACGATGGTGCGCTCCGGACCCTCCTTCTTGAGGAACTCGGGCAGCAGGTTGTTCTTGGCCTCGATGGACACCGGGAACACAAACTGGTCGACGGTGTCGGCGGTCGACGTGGCAGGCGCGATCTCCACGCGGGCCGGATCGCTCACCAGGTCGGTGATCTCGCCCACGGCCTCCTCGTCGAGCGTGGCCGAGAACAGCAGCGTCTGGCGCTCGGCCGGCGTCTCGCGCACGATGCGGCGGACGGCGGGCAAAAAGCCCATGTCGAGCATGCGGTCGGCCTCGTCCAGCACCAGCACCTTGACCTCGTCCAGGTGGCAAGCGCCCTGCTCGATCAGATCGACCAGACGGCCCGGCGTGGCGACCAGAATGTCGCAGCCGTACTTGAGCGCCGCGGTCTGCGGCTTGTAGCTCACGCCGCCCACGACGGTCACGGCAACATGGCCGGTGACGTCGGCAATCTTGCTGGCGACCTCGTCGATCTGCTGTGCGAGCTCGCGCGTGGGGGTAATGACGAGCATCACGGGGCCGCGGCCGTTGCCCTCGGGCTTCTTGGCGCCGCGACGGCGGTTGCGGCCGCCGCGCTCGCGCACGGGCTTGGGCGGAGCAATGTGCTCCAGATTGTTCATGGTCGGCAGCAAGAAGGCGGCCGTCTTGCCGGTGCCGGTCTGAGCGGCGGCAAGCAGGTCGCGGCCCTCGAGCACCACGGGGATCGAGCCGGCCTGCACGGGCGTGGGCGCCGTGTAGCCCAGGTTCTCGATGGCACGAAGCATCTCGTCCGAAAGTCCCAGCTCGTCAAAGGCGGGCAGGTTCTCGGTCGCGGACTCGACGGCCTGGGCAGCATTGGCCTCGTCGGCAGCATCGAAGGCAGCCTGGGTCATGGCCTCGCGGGTCTCGTCCAGAATCTCGGCGTCCGTGACGTCAGATACAGAATTACGCATATGTTGTTGTTCCTTATCTGCACGCGTTATGGGCACGGCATGCAGCCGCGCGGGGCGTGCTTGGTAGTGCGCTAATACATACAAAACAGGTGCGCACAGAGAGGACGTTGCTCAGCACGCTGGCGATCGCTTTGGCAGCCCTATCACGCGCCGTCCAGACGCAGCGGCCCTAAGCGATGGAGCAGATTCGCCGCCGGTTAGTATACCCGCGCTTCGCATGCCCCCACGTAAACCACAGATGACGGGGCGGGTCTGGGCCGATTGCCTCAATCTGTAACAGTTACGAGACAAAACCGGGTCTACACGTTACAGATTGAGACGAACTCAAACATCGCAAAACACAATCTCGATCTGTAACAGTTAGAGGTCATTTTCCCCGCTAGATGTTACAGATCGAGATGTTTGACATGAGCTGCCAACGATTGAGCAGCCACCCGCATCTGTAGCGAAATGTCATACATTCTCATCTCCACTGGACACCCCCAGGGGGTATGGGTGTATAGTATCGGCAGGTTAACAATTCAAACACTACGCCACAGAAAGGAGAAGCCATGGCTCAAGATAAGTTCGATGTGGGCGGCATGACATGCGCCGCCTGTCAGGCGCACGTGGACCGTGCCGTGAGCAAGCTCGACGGCGTCCAAAGCGTCGCGGTCAACCTACTCGCCGGTTCCATGATGGTCGACTACGACCCCGCGCAGGTCTCCCCCGACGATATCTGCACCGCTGTCGACCGCGCAGGCTACTCGGCCTCGCCCGTCGATGCGGGCACCGGTGCCGCCGGCTCAAACGGCAGCACGCAAGCCAGATCCGGCGCCACCCATATGGAATCGCCCACCAAAAAGCTAGAGGCCACTGCCTCCGCCATGCGCACCCGTCTCATCATCTCAATCATCTTTCTCATTCCGCTGTTCTACATAGGCATGGGACACATGCTCGGCTGGCCGCTGCCCAGCATCTTCACCGACCACATCCACAGCATGACGCTCGCCCTCACCGAGCTTGTCCTGCTCATCCCCATCGTCTACGTCAACGACGCATACTTTATCAACGGCTTCAAATCACTCGTGCACGGCGCGCCCACCATGGACGCTCTCATCGCCGTCGGCGCCACCGCCTCCATCGCTTGGTCGCTCTATGCCATGTTTATCATGGCCGACCAGCTGGCCACAGGTCAGGTGCACGAGGCCATGATGACGGGCATGGACAACCTGTATTTTGAGAGTGCGGGCACGATCCTGTCGCTCGTCACCGTGGGCAAATACCTTGAGACGCGCAGCAAGTCCAAAACCGGCGGCGCCATCGAGGCGCTGATCGACCTGGCGCCCAAGACCGCGACCGTCGTTGCCGACGACGGTACCGAAACCACCGTCGACGTCGACAGCATCCTTCCCGGCCAGGTCCTGCGCGTGCGCCCCGGCGAGTCCATCCCCGTCGATGGCGTGGTGCTCGAGGGCAGCTCGGCCGTGGACGAGAGTGCGCTCACCGGCGAGTCCATCCCCGTGGAAAAGGTCGCCGGCAACACCGTCAACGCCGCCACGGTCAACCGCACCGGATCGTTTACCTTCCGTGCCACGCGCGTGGGCGCCGACACGTCGCTCGCCAAAATCATCCAGCTCGTCGAGGACGCCAACGCCACCAAGGCGCCCATCGCCCGCATGGCCGATAAGGTCGCCGGCGTGTTTGTGCCCGTGGTGTTCGTGATTTCGGCCGTGACCTTTGCGGCGTGGATGGCACTGACCGGCAGCATCAACGAGGCGCTCACCTCCGCCGTGGCCGTGCTGGTGATCAGCTGTCCGTGCGCACTGGGTCTGGCCACGCCCGTCGCCATTATGGTGGGCACCGGCAAGGGCGCCGAGATGGGCATTCTGTTTAAGAGCGCCGAGGCGCTGGAGAATCTGCGCAGCGTGGGCACCGTGGTGCTCGATAAGACGGGCACGGTCACCCGCGGCAAGCCGGCCGTGACCGACATTGTGGTGGCCACGCGCGTTGACGGCTCGCCCGCCATGAGCGAAAAGGCGCTGCTCAAGCTGGCCGCCGCGTTGGAGCGCTCGAGCGAGCACCCGCTGGCCGAGGCGATTATGGCCGAGTGCGAGTCGCGCGGAATCGTCGCGCGCATGGTCGAGGACTTTGCCGCCGTGCCTGGACGAGGCGTTACGGCGCGCGAGGGACAAAACGCCATTGCAGCCGGCAACGTACGCCTGATGGACGAGTTGGGCGTTACCGTGCCCGCGGGTCTTGCCGAGCAATTTGCCGCCGAGGGCAAAACACCGCTGTTCTTTGCCAAGAACGGCGAGCTTATCGGCACCATCGCCGTGGCTGACGAGGTCAAAGAGACGAGCGCCGGGGCCATCGCCGCGCTGCGCAAGCTCGGCGTCGACGTGCGCATGCTCACCGGCGACAACCGCGTGACGGCCGAGGCCATCGCCCGCCGCGTGGGGCTGAGCAGCGAACAGGTCATCGCCGACGTCCTCCCCGCCGACAAGGAACGCCACGTGCGCGAGCTGCAGGATGCGGGCGGCAAGGTCGCCATGGTGGGCGACGGCATCAACGACTCCCCCGCCCTGGCGCGCGCCGACGTGGGCCTTGCGATCGGCACCGGCGCCGACATCGCCAAAGAAGGGGCAGATGTGGTGCTCATGCGCAGCGACCTCATGGATGCTGCGCGCGCCATCGAGCTGTCACGTGCCACAATCCGCAACATCAAGCAGGACCTGTTCTGGGCGCTGTTCTACAACGGCATCGGCATTCCGCTGGCGGCGGGCGTGTTCTTCCCCCTCACCGGTTGGCAGCTCTCGCCGATGTTCGGCGCCGCGGCCATGAGCCTATCGAGTGTCTGCGTCGTAAGCAATGCGCTGCGCCTGAAATCCTTTAAGCCTAAAGTGGCAAAATAGGCTCACCATTAAGTCCATTTAGAACGGGTTTTCCAGGTGCCCGAGATTGACCTGAAAGAGGAGCGACGCGTACTTTGGTACGCGAGCGACGGCTTGAAGGTCAAGGTCGGGTGCTTGGGAAAGCCGACACAACAGAGAGGAATACCAATGCGTTACACGATTAAGACTTCGGGCCTTATGTGCGGTCACTGCGACGCTACTGTCGAGACGGCACTGCTCAACGTGGCCGGCGTGACCGACGCCGACGCCGATCACGAGACCCAGACCGTCCAGGTGGAGTGCGCCGACACCGTGACCGCCGAGCAGCTCGCCGCCGCCGTCGAGGGCGCCGGCGAGAAGTTCCACGCCCTGTCCGTAACCGCCGCGTAACGACCCACGCGTACCCCGACCAGAAACGAGGACCCGCCATGATGGCAGACCATAAATCGGTGACCCGCATGCTCAAGACGGCACGCGGTCAGATCGACGGCATCCTGCGGATGGTCGAGGAGGACCGCTACTGCGTCGATATTTCCACGCAGCTCATGGCAACGCAGGCGCTCATTGCGCGCATCAACGCCGACGTGCTCAAGGCGCATATCGAGGGCTGCGTGACTTCGGCAATCGAATCGGGCGACGAAGACCTCAAAGCCGCCAAGCTCGCCGAGATCGAACGCGTCGTCGACAAGCTCTCCAAGTAATTGGGGCATTGGGGACGGACTGCTTTGCACCTTCTTGGTGCATCGGGGACAGGTATGTTTGCACCACCTTGGTGCAGATTGACCTGTCCCCCTTGCTCTAAATCGGGTATAAAGGCGTGCGGCATATCGAATGAAAGGCAATTTGCATGAATGACTTTATGAAGGGCCGCAATGGCGCCGATGAGCTCACCATCGTTATGGGCTTTTCCGGCATCGTCATCGCGATGATCGGATCGATAGCCCGCATCCAGTGGCTCAGCTGGATTGCCATCGCCGTCATCGTGATTGGCGTGCTGCGCGGCCTGTCCAAAAACATCGATGCACGTCGCAAAGAGAACGAGGCCTTTGTCGCCGCGACTGCCAATGTTCCCGGCTTGGGCAAGTTCGTCGCCAGCTTGGGCAGCGGGGCCGCAGCGGCCAGCACCTCACGCGCGGCCGGCACCAGTAAGGAAGACTTTGAGCGTGCCAAGCGAACGGCCAAGAAGATGTGGAAGGGCCGCAAGACCACGGCATATCTCAAGTGCCCCAACTGCGGTCAGATGCTCTCCGTCCCCAAGGGCAAGGGTAAGATCCGCGTCACCTGCCCCAAGTGCCACGCCAAGATGGAAACCCGCTCCTAGCGCCCGCACGCGGGACAAATTAATCAGGTTTGCTTGTCCCAAATCTTAAGTATTTGTTCGATAAAAAAGCCGAGGCCTCGTGTTGAGACCTCGGCTTTTTGCATGCGGCAACGGAGCTGCCCCTTTGTCACATCTACGCCACACCGTCGCGGGCGAGCTCCTCGGCCAGCGCCTCGGCCGGCATGGCCATAATCGCGTCGAGCTCGGCATCCACCTCAGGGATGCACTTCACCTTGAGCTTGCGCACCAGATCACCGCGACACATCACATGCATCGGCTCACGCAGCGCGCACAGGTCATCGAGCGGGTTCTTGCGCGTCACCAGGATATCGGCAGCCTTGCCGCACTCGATCGTGCCGGTCTCGCCGCCCAGCCCCAGCAGCTCGGCATTGACTTGCGTAGCCGTATGCAGCGCGAAGGCGTTGCTCACACCGACATACTTGGCAAAATAGGCAACCTCACGCCACATGTCGTACTGCGTCACGAACGGGCAGCTTGAGTCCGTGCCCAGGCCCACCTTAATGCCAGCTTCCAGTGCGGCACGGGCGCTCTCGATGATGCCCGAGCACACGATGTCGCCGTTCTTCTTTTGTGTATCGGTCGAATGGGTCTTTTCCGGGTCGAGCAATACAAACGGCAGCGCCGGGCTGATCGTGCAGGTCACGCTCGGCGCGCGTCCCTCGAGCTGTGTGCCCGCGGCGCCGCGATACAGCTCCAGGATCTCGGGCGTCATCGGGGCACCGTGCTCGATCGTGTCGACCCCGGCCTCAAGCGCGGCCTTCACGCCCTCGGTGCTCTCGACATGAGCCATAACCGGCAGACCCACCTCGTGCGCCGCCTTGCACGCCGCCGCGGCAACCTCCACCGGCATACGCAGCACGCCCGGCTCGCCCACCTCGGTCGCATCGAACACACCGCCCGTTACGAACAGCTTAATGACGTCGGCGCCGCGCGCATACAGGTCTCGCACCTGCTCGGCTGCCTCGACGGGGCTGTTGGCCACCTGGGCGAACAAGCCCGCGCCATGGCCGCCCGGCACCGTGACGCCCGTTCCCGGCGCTACCAGGCGCGGACCCTGATACTTGCCGGCGTCGATAGCGTCGCGCACGGCAATGTCGGCAAACAGCGGGTCGCCCGCGCCGCGCACTGTGGTCACGCCGCTTGCCAGCTGCTGCTGGGCACTGCCCTTGAGGATGCAGCGCACGATGGCACGGCCCACGGGATTATCGAGTTTCTTCATCAGCGCTCCCGCATCGCCGGCCGAGACAGGCTTGCCCGAGCCGCACAGGTGCACGTGCATATTGATGAGACCGGGCATGAGATACGCACCACCCAGGTCGATAACCTCGGCACCTGCAGGCGCCTGCGCCACAGCACTCGGCCCCATCCAGGTGATGACGCCGCGCTCAACAGTCACGGCCATATCGGGTTGCGGCTCCATATGCTCCGAACCATCCAGAATGGTCGCATTGATAAACAACGTGGAACGATCGGCAGATGCCATATCGAGCTCCTCCCTCACGATTAACTTGAACATTTGTCCATTATCACCTAGTCCCGCTGGATTGCTGCAGACGCATCGGTTAACGGAAGGAAGAGAGGATGTGGGGGACGGAATACGTTGCAGTCCCATCCCAGCGGCACTAGGGAAATCTCTCGATCTATAACAGGTAGACCGGGTTTTAGCAGCCAGATGTTACAGATCGAGATCTTTCGGCACCGCGTCCAACCTTTGTCTCGATCTGTAACAGTTGGGTCGAATTTTGGCCGTTAGATGTTACAGATTGAGAACTTTCACCAGGCGCCAACCTTCTGTCTCGATCTGTAACAGCTACGAGGCCAAACGGCCCCTTGTTGTTACAGATCGAGACAAACTCGGCAGAAACAACCACATTCGCGTCAGTTGCACCCCTTAGCACCCATACCACTGACGCTTCCATCCCTCAGCCAAATCGGCCCGCTGCGAAATACCCGCCAGCCTCATCTTTTCAGCCAGCTTCCCCGGGTCTTTGAGTTCATCAAACGTAAACCGAAGCACCTTATGCCCGAGCATTGTCAGATGAGATTCCCGCTGACGCTCTGCCACGAATGGGTCAACCGACTCCCGACCCCCGCCGCTCTGCAAGGTGTACTTCCCCTTTCCGTCGAGCTCGCCGATGACACATGTCCCGTCCTCGAGCCGCCAAAAATAGTCGACGCGAAACACCTGGCTCGGATCGAGCGGGTCGCGAAACTCCACCTGCAGCTCCGGAACCGGAAAGCCGTACGCAATAAAGAATGCTCGGAACCGAGACTCGCCGCCGTTTTCAGACAGCCCGTCCGCATACGACGCAATCACCTGTGCCCTGCGATACCCTCGCCTGCCCTCGCAATCGGCGCGGAGACACTCGCACAGGTCATCGCGCGATACGCCCCTTGCCCTCAATGCAGAATCGGCAATCGCCAACCCGTAGGAGAACGGCGCACGCAGCAAGCAATCCTCCACCGTGCGCCAAAACGACGTCGCCTGCACGCCGTCGACTTGTTCAAGTGCGCCCGCCGCCTGCGGACGCAACAGCCGACATCCTGCACTCAGCGGCACCGAGCAACCTGTCTTAACAAGATATCGTGGCCCAAGCAGATCATTCGGCACCTCCAGACCCCACAAAAGCGCCGCGTCATAGCCCCAAAACGCCCAATCGGGATGAAACTCTGCAAGCCCTTTGATGGTACGCAGCGCTCGCTCCGCCGGCGTCAGTACACCCCAATCATGTTGAAAGCAGAACAAATACGGCTCGGGCTCCGCAATATCATCGGTTCCCACATGACGCCGTAGCCACATGAGCTCGGCATTGTCATGCGTTGCGAGCAGCGCACCTTGCTCGGTCGCCTCCGTGAGTCGCGCGAGCATCCTATTCCGCGCCAACGTGTTGCGAGTCGTATGCTTGTGCTTGAAAACGGTATTAGACACTTCCATCACCACCACATCGGACAAATGAACCATCGTCACCGTTGCCTCCGCCGACAAATGTCTTGATCTGTAACAGTAAACCGTTCTTCAGGCCCCTAAACGTTACAGATTTAGACAAACCAGCGGTGCCCAAGCGTTCGTCTCGATCTGTAACAGATAGGCTGGTTTTTTGTCCCCAAACGTTACAGATCGAGACAAAAAGGCAAAAGGCAAGGCAGGCGACAACCACCCATCCCCTACTCCCACTCCTGCTCGTAGATGTTGAGCGACTTTACGTACCGCCCCTGGACGCCCATGATGTCGCGGACCAGACGCAAGAAGAAGCTGATGCACGAGGTGTCAAAGCCGTCCTGCAGGTCCTCCGGATGCACCGCACCCGGCCCATCGACCGCCGTATCGCTCAGCCGCGCGATGTCATACAGGTAGAGCTGTCCCGCCGTAAGCCAGACATCATCGACGCAGGCGAGGCGCACCGCAATCGCGCCGTCACTCCAGTGCTCCTTCTGCACGATATGCGGATCGTAGACATCAAAGCGATGATCGGTGCGCGTGTCCTTCAGCACGACCATGCCGGACGCAGGATCCTTGTCCAAAATGCCAAAGCGCGAGAAATACTGCGTGTCGCGTACCTGCTCGAGCCGCTTGAGCGAGGCAGGCGAAAGCGATGCCGGCGGCTCGTCAACATATAGCTCGAGCAGCGTTTTGCCATGGCGATAGAGGCGCTCGAAGAGCAGCCAATCGGTAAACGCCATGTTGTAGGCCATGATTTCGTTTTGAGAAGGCTCGGTGCAATAGCTGAGCCACGGGTCGACAATGATCTCGAACTGTTCGCGCGCCGGCTCCAAAAACTGGAACTTCCGCAGCATCCAAAAATGGGCCATGTCGGCAATATCGTTGCCGACGGCTTCAGCCAGCTCTGCTCGGTCAAAAGCGTGGTCAGTCATGGCATCCTCCTCAAACTGATGGACCTCAATTTGAGCTTACGAGGAGGGTGGGCAGCCACGACCAGCGCGGACAAAATAGGCCTCCGACTGCAAACCAGATGCTGACCAAACACTTGACGAAAAGCTTGACCGAAAATGCGCACCGCAACAAAACCGCAGGCAAACATAGACGGCCAACCCGCCCTTTTGAGCCAGATGCCTGCAGCCACCACAGAAACAACAGGTGACCACAGCCCAAGAAGTCGACAAATGAACACCCGCACGTCGACAAACGAGCAAATTACTCGCAAAGAGTGTCCCCAACGACTAGACAAAAAAATGGCTAGTCATTGGGGACGTTCTTAAATGACTACTTTACAGCTCCAGCGCCTCGGCGACTTCGGCTGCGCAGGCCAGGGCATCGGCCATGGCACTCACCACGAGCGAGCTGCCGTTGCGGGCATCACCCGCCACATACACCGGCGCGGCATCCGCGGCGACGCCCTCCGTGCGAGCCGCGAGATGCGAGCCCTCGGCAGCCATCACCGGCAGCGGACGACCAGCGGTGGCAACAGGTACGCTCACCGCATCGAACACACCGTGCTCCGGACCCGTAAAGCCGCAGGCGATGAGCACCAGCTGCGCCGGCACCTCGTGCTCGGAGCCCGCGATGCGCTCGGACTTTCCCGCCGACCAGTCCAGATCGACCACGCGCAGGCCCGCGGCCGCGCCCTTCTTGTCCAGCAGCACCTCGAGCGTATCCACGCCCCAGGCACGCATCTCACCACCCATCGCAGCGATAGCCTCCTGCTGGCCGTAATCGGTCTTCTTAACGTTGGGCCACTGCGGCCAGGGGTTGCTCGCCGCGCGCTTATCGGGCGCAGCTGGCAAGAACTCAAACTGGCGCACGCTGCGCGCGCCTTGGCGCACGGCGGTACCCACACAGTCGTTACCGGTATCGCCGCCGCCAATGACCACAACGTCCAGGCCACGCGCATCGACCGCGGGCTCGCCGCCGTCGAGAACCGACACGGTCGAAGCCGTCAGATAGTCCACGGCGTACACCACGCCCGGGGCGTCCACGTTCGTAGCCGAAAGACCGCGCGGGGCACGGGCGCCAGCAGCCACCACGACGGCGTCAAAGTCGTCGAGCCTGGCGGTAACCTTGGGATCGCTCACGTCGGCGCCCAGCTCGAACACAATACCCAGCTCGCGCATGAGCGCCACGCGGCGCTCGACCACAGACTTCTCGAGCTTCATGTTGGGAATGCCGTACATGAGCAGGCCGCCCGGGCGGTCGTCGCGCTCAAACACCGTCACGCGGGCGCCACGACGCGCAAGCTCCCATGCTGCCACCAGACCAGCCGGGCCAGAACCAACCACGGCGACCGAGGGCGCGTCCTCCCCCGCCGGCTCAAAGCGGTGCGGGCCACCGTTTGCCCATTCATGGTCGCTGATCGCGCGCTCGTTATCGTGAATCGTCGTGGGCTGGCCGTCGACCGAACCCAGGTTGCACGCGGCCTCGCACAGCGCCGGGCACACGCGGCTCGTGAACTCGGGCATGGGCGAGGTGAGCGACAGGCGCTCGGCAGCCTCATCCCAACGGCCGTGGTACACCAGCTCGTTCCACTCGGGAATCAGGTTGTGCAGCGGGCAGCCGCTCGGGTGTGCCTTGCCAAAACTCGCGCCCATCTGGCAAAACGCCACGCCGCACATCATGCAGCGGCTCGCCTGGGCGCGACGTGCGTCGTCATCGAGCTCCACGTACAGCGGATCAAAATCATGGCTGCGCTCCTCCACGGGGCGCAGCTCGTGGGTCACGCGATCGATATCAAGAAAAGCACCGGGCTTACCCATGGCACTTACGCCTCCTTCTTGGTCGAAGCAGCAGAGCTAGCAGCCACGGACGCAGCGTCCGCAGCACCGCCCGCGACATCGAAGCGAGCGACATCCGCGGCGCTCGCGCGACCGGTCACAATGTCAAACGCCAGCTCCTCTGCCTGTGCATGTGTCTTCCCGGCAGCCTCGCCCGCGGCGACAATCGCCAGCACGCGCTCGTACTCGGTCGGAATGACCTTCACAAAGTGCTTGCTCATCGTCTCAAAGCTGTAGAGCAGCTTAATGCCGCGCGGGCTCTGCGTCGCGTCCACGTGCTCCTGGATGAGCTCGCGAATCTGCGCCAGCTCGCCGGCCGTCGGGGCCTTGAGCTCAACGCTCTCGTGGTTCACACGGGCATCGAGCGTGCCGTACTGGTCAAAGACATAGGCCACGCCTCCTGTCATGCCGGCGGCGAAGTTCTGCCCGACCTCGCCCAGAATGAGCGCCAGACCACCCGTCATGTACTCGCAGCCATGGTTGCCGCAGCCCTCGACCACCACGGTGGCGCCGGAGTTGCGCACACCAAAGCGCTGGCCGGCCAGGCCGTTAATGAAGCCGCGGCCGCTCGTGGCGCCAAAGAACGCCACGTTGCCCACGATGATGTTCTCGTCGAACTTGTAGGTCGCATGCGGGTTGGGGCGCACCGACACCTCGCCGCCCGAAAGGCCCTTGCCAAAGTAGTCGTTGGCGTCACCGCACACGTTGAGCGTAATGCCGCGCGGCAGGAAAGCGCCAAAGCTCTGACCGGCCGAACCGTCGCAATCGATGGTAATGGAGCCGGCGGGCAGGCCCTCGGGATGCGCCTTGGTCACCGCGTTGCCCAGGATGGTGCCCACGCAACGGTTGACGTTGGCGATATCGGCGCGGAAGCGAATCGGACGCAGGTGCGCACGGGCATCGGCCGTATAGGGCACAAACAACGTGGAGTCGAGCGTCTTGTCGAGCTCGCTGTCCGCGGCCATCTGCGGCAGGAAGTGGCGACCGTCGGCGCCCGGAATATGGGCACCGAACTCGCAGGTCGCGCTCGCCAGCACGGGCGACAGATCGAGCAGGTTGGCCTTGCGGTTGCCCGGGACCTCGATCTGGCGCAAGCACTCGGGATGGCCGACCATCTCATCGACGGTGCGGAAGCCCAGGCTCGCCATGACCTCGCGCAGCTGCTCGGCAACAAAGAGCATAAAGTGCTCAACGTGCTCGGGCTTGCCGCGGAAGCCGCGACGTAGGCGGCAGTTTTGCGTGGCAATGCCGGCCGGACAGGTATCCTGCTGGCAGTCGCGCTGCATGAGGCAGCCCATGGAGATGAGCGGCATGGTCGCAAAGCCAAACTCCTCGGCACCCAGCAGGCAGGCGACGGCGACGTCGGTGCCATCCATGAGCTTGCCGTCGGCCTCGAGCACCACGCGTGAGCGCAGGCCATTTTGCAGCAGCGTCTGCTGGGCCTCGGCAAGGCCAAGTTCCAGCGGCAGGCCCGCATGCCAGATGGAATCGCGCGCCGCGGCACCCGAGCCGCCGTTATGGCCGCTGATCAAGATCTTGTCGGCAGCGCCCTTGGCCACGCCGGTAGCAATGGTGCCGACGCCGGCCTCGCTGACCAGCTTGACCGACACGCGCGCACCGGGGTTGGCGTTCTTAAGGTCAAAGATCAGCTCTGCCAGGTCCTCGATGGAGTAGATGTCGTGGTGCGGCGGAGGCGAGATCAGGCCGATGCCGGGCGTGGACTGACGGACCTCGGCAATCCAGGGGTAGACCTTCTTGCCGGGCAGGTGGCCACCCTCGCCGGGCTTGGCGCCCTGGGCCATCTTGATCTGAATCTCGAAGGCGCTGCACAGGTAGCGGCTCGTCACGCCAAAGCGCGCACTTGCCACCTGCTTGATCGCGGAGTTCTTGGAATCACCGTTAGCCAGCGGGGTCTCGCGACGCGGATCCTCACCGCCCTCGCCCGAGTTGGAACGGCCGTGCAGGCGGTTCATGGCGATGGCCATGCACTCGTGTGCTTCCTTGCTGATGGAGCCGTACGACATGGCGCCGGTGTTAAAGCGGCGGACGATGTTGAGCGCGGGCTCGACCTCGTCGAGCGAAACCGGCGTGCGGCCGCTGGCATCAAAGTCGAGCAAGTCGCGCAGACGCACGGCACGGCCGGTGCGGTGCAGGCGGGCGCTGTACTCCTTAAAGGTGTCGTAGCTGTCCTCACAGCAGGCGGTCTGCAGCAAGTAGACAGTCTGCGGATCGATCAGGTGATCCTCGCCGCCGAGCGGGCGCCACTTGGTCAGACCCAGCGTGGGCAGCTGATCGGGAGCCGGGCTTTTAAGGATGGCGAGCGCGGCGTCGTAGCGCTCGTTTTGCTCGCGCTCGACGTCCTCGACACCCATACCGCCCACACGGCTCACCGTGCCGGCAAAGTACGCGTTGACGAACTCCGGCGTAAAGCCCACGGCCTCGAAGATTTGCGCCGAATGGTAGCTCTGCACCGTGGAGATGCCCATCTTGGACATGATGGAGACGATGCCGGCGGTCGCAGCCTTGTTGTAGTTGGCGATACCCTGCTCGGCCGTCACGCCCAGGTCGCCGCGTGCCGCCAGATCGCGGATGCACGCATGCGCGTTGTACGGATAGATGCCGCTCGCGGAGTAGCCCACCAGTGCCGCAAAGTCGTGCGGGGACACGGCGTCGCCGCACTCCACCACGATGTCGGCAAAGGTACGCACGCCGGCGCGGATCAGGTGATTGTGCACGCAGCCCACGGCGAGCAGCGACGGCACGGGCACCTCGCCCGCAGCGGCACGATCGCTCAACACCACGATGTTTACGCCGTCGCGGACCGCAGCCTCAACGTCCTCTGCAAGCTGCTTGAGCGCAGCCTGCAGCGCGCCCTCGCCGGCATCGCGGCGGTACACGGCACGGAAACGACGGGTCTTAAAGCCAACACGGTCGATGGCGCAAATGCGGTCGAACTCCTCCTCGCTCAGCAGCGGACGCTCCAGGCGAACCAGCTGGCAGGCCGTACGGGAATCCTCGAGCACGTTGCCGTGGTTGCCCAGGTAGAGCGTGGTCGAGGTGACCATATGCTCGCGAAGGGCATCGATGGGCGGGTTCGTGACCTGAGCGAACAGCTGATAGAAGTAGTCAAAGAACGAACGCGTCTTCTTGGATAGACAAGCCAGCGGCGCGTCGATGCCCATCGAGGCGAGCGGGGCCTTGCCCTGCTGGGCCATGGGACGCACGACCTCATCGACGTCATCCCAGTGATACCCGAGCTTAGCCATGCGCACGGCGGCGGGTACCTCGGCGTCCTCGGCGGGCGTTGCCGCGGCAGGCCTATCGAACACGTCGACGGTCAGCGTCTCCTCGGCAATCCAATCACGGTAGGGCTTTTCCTTGGCGTAACGGGCGCGCAGCTCGTCGTTGTAGATGACGCGCCCGCGGGCAAAATCGACCTCGAGCATCTGGCCCGGCCCCAGGCAGCCGCTCGTCAGGATGTTCTCGGGGCGTACCTCGATGGTGCCCACTTCGCTTGCCAGCATAAAGCGGCCATCGCGCGTCACGTAGTAGCGGGCGGGGCGCAAGCCGTTGCGGTCGAGGGCGGCGCCCAGCGTGCGACCGTCGGTAAAGGCGATGGCCGCCGGGCCGTCCCAGGGCTCCATGAGCATGGACTGGTAAGCGTCGTAGGCGCGGCGCTCCTCACTCAGGCTATCGTTGTGGTCCCACGGCTCGGGCAGCAACATGGACGCGGCACGCGTCAGCGGGCGACCGTTCATGACCAAGAATTCGAGCACGTTGTCCAGAATCGCGGAGTCGGAACCCTCGCGGTTGATGATGGGCATCACGCGCTCAAGATCGTGCTGCAGCACGGGGCTGTACAGGTTGGGTTCGCGGGCGCGAATCCAGTTGACGTTGCCCTTGAGGGTATTGATCTCGCCGTTGTGAATGATAAAGCGGTTGGGGTGCGCACGCTCCCAGCTGGGCGTGGTGTTGGTGGAGTAGCGCGAGTGGACGAGCGCCACGGCCGTTTTGACGGCGGCGTCGTTGAGGTCGATGAAGAAGCGGCGCATCTGCGTGGCGACCAGCATGCCCTTGTACACGATGGTGCGCGAGCTCATGGAGCACACATAGAAGATCTTGTCGCGCAGGGCAAACTCGGCGTCGGCCTTTTTTTCGATGGTGCGGCGGCACACGTACAGGCGACGCTCGAAGGCATCGCCGGCGGGCGTGTCGTCCGGACGGCCCAGGAAGGCCTGCAGGATAGTGGGCATGCAGGCGCGAGCCGTCTCGCCCAGGTCGTGCGGGTCGACGGGCACCTCGCGCCAAAAGAGCAGCGGCACGCCGGCCTCGGCGCAGCCCTCCTCAAACACGCGACGGGCATCCTCTACGCCCTTGTCGTCCTGCGGGAAGAACAGCATGGCCACGCCATAGTCGCCCTCTGCCGGCAGAATCTGGCCGCACTTTTGAGCCTCTTTGCGGAAAAAGTGATGCGGAACCTGGAACAGGATGCCAGCGCCGTCGCCGGTGTTCTTCTCGAGTCCCGTGCCACCGCGGTGCTCCAAGTTGACCAGAATGGACAGCGCATCGTCCAGAATCTGGTGATGGCGCTCACCGTTGATATCGGCAAGCGCGCCGATGCCACATGCATCATGGTCGAATTCGGGGCGATAAAGGCCCTGCTGCTGAGCGGAATCTGCCTGCATCGCGATCCTCCCCTAGATATTAGACAGTCAGTTGAATAGGCATACTAGGAGCATCGCCGGCCCGTTGTGTTTCCCACCCGTTTCGAAACAATCGCGTAACGCACACCCTACGAGTGGACACCGCCGACCTCAAGGGCGACAACATAGGCCCCAAGTTCGGCCTGTTAGCTCACCACTTCAAACATCTCAATCTGTAACAGGAAGGCCCAATTACGACGACTAACTGTTACAGATTGAGATGTTTTTGAGAGACGGTTCCGAATGTCTCAATCTGTAACACGAAGGGCCGGCTTTGGCGGTCAGCTGTTACAGATCGAGATTTTCCATAGGACCATTTCTTCCTGTCTCGATCCGTAACACCTAGGCCCAATTTCCATCCCTAGTTGTTACAGATCAAGACATTTCGGCAGCCCCCTTTCACGATTCCATTCATATACAACAATTTTGTTAGACTTGGTTAACTTTTGAACCTAAAACGGGTATCCTTTGCGGCGTCAAGCAAACGGCACGCACACCGTGCCAGATCAAGGAGGCCCCTATGGCGCACCAAGCAGACCAGCAGACGATGCAACTCGTCCTTATCCGTCACGGAGAATCCGAGTGGAACAAACTCAACCTGTTCACCGGCTGGACCGACGTAGAACTCACCGACACGGGCCGCGAAGAAGCCGCAGCAGGCGGCCGCGCCCTCAAAGAAGCCGGTTTCGACTTTGACGTCTGCTACACTTCGCGCCTCAAGCGCGCGATCCACACCCTCGACATCGTGCTCGGCCAAATGGATCGCGAGTGGTTGCCCGTCATCAAATCCTGGAAGCTCAACGAGCGCCACTACGGCGCGTTGCAGGGTCTCAACAAGGCCGATGCCGCGGCAGAGCACGGCGACGAGCAGGTGCTCATCTGGCGCCGCTCCTTCGATGTCTGCCCGCCGGCACTCGAGCCGGACGACGCGCGCGATCCCCACTCCCAGGAGCAATACCGTGATGTCGCGCCCGATCAGCTGCCCTATACCGAGTGCCTCAAGGACACGATCGCCCGCGCCTGGCCCTATTTCGAAGACGAGATTCGCCCCCAGATGCTCGCCGGCAAGCGCGTACTCATCGCCGCACACGGCAACTCCCTGCGCTCACTCGTCATGAAGCTCGAGCACCTCACGCCCGAGGAGATCCTCAAGGTCAACATCCCCACCGGCGTGCCGCTCGTCTACACCTTCGACACCGATTTCAACGTCCTCGACAAGCGCTACATCGGCGACCCGGCGACCATCGCCGCCAAGATCGACGCCGTGGCCAATCAGGGCAAAGCGCACAAGTAGCCCCAACCCAAATCCGACGCGTGGCGCCGCACGACCCAGATGCGACGTCACGCCGCCCATACGCAGGAGCGCACCATGCTCAACCATCTCAAACAACACTTTGGCTCCCGACGCACCGGTGGTCACGGAGGCCTAGACATTGCGCGGCATATCGGCCCCGGGCTGCTCGTGACCGTCGGCTTTATCGATCCGGGCAACTGGGCCTCCAATATGGCCGCGGGCTCGCAGTTTGGCTACGCGCTGCTGTGGATCGTCACGCTGTCCACGATTATGCTCATTGCGCTGCAGCACAACGCGGCACACCTGGGTATCGCCACGGGCGCCTGTCTTGCCGAGGCCACGACCCGCTTTCTCCCCCGCATCGTGGGACGCGCGGTGCTCGGCAGCGCCTATCTCGCGACCATCGCCACCACCATGGCCGAAGTCCTGGGCGGCGCGATTGCCCTTCAAATGCTCTTTGGGCTGCCCGTGCGCGCGGGCTGCGTCATCGTGGCGGCAGTATCGATGGCGATGCTCATGACCAACTCCTACAAGCGTGCCGAACGCTGGATCATCGCCTTCGTAGGCGTGGTAGGACTCTCGTTTTTGGCCGAGCTTGCACTGGTCAAGGTCGACTGGCCGCAAGCCGCCGCAAGCTGGATCACGCCCAGTATGCCCACTGGCTCTGCCGCGATTATCGTGAGTGTCCTGGGTGCGGTCGTTATGCCCCACAACCTTTTTCTGCACTCCGAGGTCATCCAATCCATGCACTTCGAAGGCCAAGGCGAGCAGGTTATCGAAGAGCGTCTGCGCTACGAGCTCTTCGACACGCTCTTTTCGATGGGCGTGGGCTGGGCAATCAACTCGGCCATGGTCATCCTGGCCGCAACGACCTTCTTTATGCACGGCATTGTCGTAGACGACCTCGCCGTCGCAGCGGCCACGCTCTCCCCCATCTTGGGCCCGACGAGCTCGACCATCTTTGCGGTAGCGCTGCTGTTCGCGGGATTATCGAGCAGCGTGACAGCGGGCATGGCGGCGGGAACCATCACTGCGGGCATGTTCGACGAGGAATACGACATCCACGACCGACATTCCTCGGTCGGGGTGGCGGCCTGTTTCGCCGGAGCAGTGGCGGCGTGCCTGGTCGTTCCAAATCCCTTTGAAGGTCTCATCTGGAGCCAGGCACTGCTGTCGCTTCAGCTGCCGATTACGGTCTTTGTGCTCATACGACTCACCAGTTCACGCCGCGTCATGGGCAAATACGCCAATTCGCGCCCGCTCAACGCGCTGCTTGTAGGGATCGGTGTCGTCGTAACGGCGCTCGACGCCGTGCTGTTGACCGGGATGTAACGAGGCCGCATGTCCACCCAGTCAAACGTCTCGATCTGTAACATCTAAACCCGCTTTTGATGTCTAGATGTTACAGATCGAGATTATTCCGAGGGACAGCTCCGTTTGTCTCAATCTGTAACACGTAGACCCCGTTTTCACTGCTAGATGTTACAGATTGAGACAAACGGTCGGCCGGACTCACGACAGGCAGGATCGGCTAACAGCAGCCGTGATCCCTTAGGGACGGAAGAAAAGGGCCCCGGCCGTGAATTCGACCGGGGCCCTTGGACAGAGCTATGTGTTGCTGCAAGTCGTGTGCCTGCGAGCTACTCCTCGACGAGCTCAAACTGATCGGGACCGACGCCGCACACCGGGCACACATAATCCTCGGGCAGCTCGGGCGTATCGACCTCAACCTCGTAACCGCAAACGATGCACACGAACTTATACGTCTTCTTCTCCTCAGCCATGATGTTCTCCTCTCGAACGTGACTGGTGATGTACTTCATTTATCAGTATAGATTCTCAATAATATAATGCAAGTATTTTTAAAACATTTCTAGCCTTGATACGAGGACGCCTTCGGAGGCGTCTTGCCCTTCAGGACCTTATGGTAGTAATCGTAGGTGAGTGGCGCCTCGTTGCTCAAGCGCTCGGCATCCTCGACCTCGCCGATAAACAGTAGATGCGTGCCCACATCCACAGTGTCGATCAAACGGCAGTTAAACAGGGCCGCCGCATGCTCGGGCACATAGGGCATGCCCAGAGCCGTCTCGCGGGTCTCGTATTTGGCAAACTTGTCATAGTTGCTGCTGGTGCGAAATCCAAAGTTGCCAATGTAGAGCATATCCGCCGTCTGGTCGATCACGGTCAGCGCAAAGGCCTTGGCAGTCTCGATCACGCCAGCGGTCACATTTTCCTTGTTTACGGCAACCGAGATGCGAGGTGGTGCTGCCGTCACCTGCACCGCCGTGTTGATAACGCAGCCGGCACGCAGCCCGTCGGCCGCGGCACTCACCACATAGAGCCCACTCGGCATGGTAAAGAACGCAGTTTTGTCCATAACAAGTACTCCCCTAACCCGGGATTGAACCTTAAGGCTGTATGTACCCATAAAAAGCGGCGCCCATAACGGACGCCGTCTTTTGGAAATATATGGCAAAACAGCAAGGAAGACGGGGCGGGCGCGGTAGGGCACCTTCCCGTGAACTCGCTCCTAGCGGTTGCGTTCTTTAAGGGCGCGGTCGATCTCGCGCTGGACATCGCGCTTGGCCATGTCCTCGCGCTTGTCGTAGAGCTTCTTGCCGCGACCCAGGCCCAGCAGCAGTTTTACGCGACCGTCGGTATTAAAGTAGAGCTCCAACGGAACCAGCGCATAACCACGGTTGCGAAGTTTGCCGTCAAGAAAGTCGATCTCCTTGCGGTGCAGCAGCAGACGGCGCCGACGGTCGGGATCGCGATTCCACACGCCACCATGGCTATAAGGGTGGATATGTAGGCCGACGAGCCAGCACTCCCCGCCACGAATCAGTGCAAAGGTATCGGTAATCTGGCACGCGCGCTCGCGAATCGACTTGACCTCGGTACCGCTCAGCTCAATACCGCACTCAAACGTCTCATCGATAAAGTACTCGTGATGTGCCGAGCGATTCTTGGAAATGAGCTTGCGCTCGCGCTTACTGGGCATCGCCGGCCTCCTTGGCGCCATCGGCGTTTGAGCCCGCAGCCTCGCGCTTTGCCTTGCGCTCGGCGTTAAGCTCGGCATCACTCTCGCGCACCAGCTTGATAATCGCCGCGCACGCCTCTTCGCCCACCAGGTCGCGGGCACGGACCGTCAGGCGCGTAGCCTCCTGCTTGTCGCCGTCGCTCGCAGCGTCGGTCGCGCACATGATCAGGCAGATGGCGATCTCGGCCGAAGGCGAGGTCGGCACGCCCTGCAGGGCGAGCTCACCCATCACATGGTCGTCACTCTCGTCCGCGGCATCCGGATAGGTGGTATGGATCTTGTTGAGCAGGCGCGTCGTATGCGCATCATTGGGCGCCAGGCGCAGCGCCAGACGCGCGCAGCCCACGGCAGCCGAAACGTTCTCGGTCTCGGGCTCCAAGAAGTACTGACCTAGATTGGCGTAAGCGCGGGCGGCGCACTTGCCATCGCTTGCACGCCCCAGCACCGAGAACGAGAGCGATGCCCACTCCTGCTTGTCCTCGAGCGCGCGGAACAGCTCGGCCAAGTCCAAGCGATAGTTGCAGTTCATGGGATCCCAACGCACGGCCTGCATCAGGGCATTCCGAGCACTCACATAATCCTGCTGGCGAATGTAGGCAAACGCCATGTCGGAGTACAGGCGGTCAAAGGGAACCTCGACCTGCACCAGCTCGCGCGGATCCTTCTCCACGCGGCGATAGGCCAGGCGCTCAAACTTGCTGTCGAAGCTAAAGTACTGGCGCTTCTCCTCCGTCTTGCACTCAGCGTCGATATACTCCTCGGCGAGCTCCACCAGACGCTCAAGCAGCGGCGTCGCCGTAGCCAGGTCGCCCTGCGCCAGATAGTTCTCGGCATACGTGATGTCTTCCAAGCTGATAGGCAGGTCCATGACAACTCCTCGGTCCGGGCGGCAGACTCAACGCGCGCCTTAAATATCGGTCAATACACAAAACCCGGGTCTCTTACGAGGCCCGGGCGTTCAATTTTGGTAGCCCGTACCAGATTCGAACTGGTGATCTCCGCCTTGAGAGGGCGGCGTCCTAAACCGCTAGACGAACGGGCCATATGTAGCAAATGCAATGGCTGGGATGGAGGGAGTCGAACCCCCATTGACGGAACCAGAATCCGCTGTCCTGCCATTAGACGACATCCCAATGACTGCATCGCTGCGCTCGGCTGTGCCTTTGCGCAAGAAAGAAATATACGGGAAGTCCGGCCGTGACGCAAGCCCCAATTTTGACTTTTTTGAAATTCAGTCAAATACGGCCGACACGTGAAGGACCTGTGAAGCGCCAGCGACACGTACGGCGCCAAAGCCCGTAAAACATCCCGCATCTACCGCTGGTAGATTACAACAATGCAGCACTCACGGCTGATGGCACAATCGAACCGTCATCATTGCACGGATATCGAGGCGCCATGGACGAAGAGCTTGATTACCTATGGGAGACCCTGGGCCTCGAGATCACTGCTGACCTTTGGCCCGAACGGGACAAAATCCATCCCACTCTGCGCCCCGCCATCACGGTGATGCAGGCAAACTACCGCCGTGCATCCTTTTTGATCATGCGGATGTCATGGCACGCGGGACTCCCCGACCTTAAGCGAATCCAGGCAAGCCTCGTCGAGCTGTCCGGTATGCCGACTGTCATATCCGAGGCGCACCTGGAGCAGCGACAGCGCGAGCGACTGCAACAGCAGCGGATTCCCTTTATCTGCCCCGGCGTTCAGGCATATCTGCCCTTTATGGACGAGGAGTACTGGAGCGGCAAGCCCAACAAGCACGTAAAGGTCTACGATCCGCACGAATGGGCGCAGTTGGAGGACTGACTGGGGCAAGCCTGCCGGCGGAAAGTGCGTCCCAGATTTCAAGCTCAAACTGGTCCCCACTTTCCTATCGAGCCCTCAACCGGAAACCGTATCCCGTAATCGAAGCTCAAAACGGGTCGCGCTTTCCGCAGCCGCTACAGCAGCGCCTCGGTCCAAGCTGCTTCCCTAAAGCCGGGAATCGCAAAGTCGTCGCCCACCAACAGCGGACGCTTGACCAGCATGCCGTCGGTCGCCAGCAGCTCGTAGCACTCCCGATCCGTCATGCCCGCATCTAGACGCGCCTTCAGGCCCAGCTCTCGATATTTCATGCCCGACGAGTTAAAGAAGCGTCGCACCGGCAGCCCCGAACGAGCAATCCAGGTCGCAAGCTCATCGGCCGCGGGATTGTCCGTAACGATATCGCGGTCGATATACTCAACCCTATGTTCGTCCAGCCATGCCTTGGCCTTTTTACACGTCGAGCATTTGGGATATTCAACAAACAGTACGGTCATGGGGATCCTCCGAATATAGATCGGCCAACACAGGTACACACCATACGAGGCGCCTTCGCATGATATGGCAATTGTAGCCCACGGGTCACACGCTAAACGAAGCGTACCCCGAATCCGCGTTTGATGAACGGCAGCAGCTCCATTGCCTCGGGCGTGATATGGCCCGCAACGTTCATGCGCTCGTCACCGGAAAGATCGACCCGCGCAATCTCAAGCTCGCCTTCGTAGCGCCCATAGCCGCTATTGCTCACAGCGATCGACCCCGCCTTTCGCGGCAGGCCGGCACCGGTATCCGCCGGCACGGAATCTGGCTTAAGCGTCGCGCGCGACTCCTGAGACCTAAAGATGAGGGTACTCGAATCGGGCCGGTCGTGATGAATCTGACCACGTACATAGGCATAGCCGGAGTCAAGCTCGCATTGCAGGTCTACGTATCCGGCGGAAACTTGAGCAAACTGTGCCCAACCCGCATCGGAAAGATCGGGGTCGCCGACCAACACAATGTCGCAATCGGCGCCATGTGCGAGCTCAAGCATGTTGAGGGCAACCTTTGACGCGCGACCGCGCTGTGCCTCAACCGTCGGCAGTCCTTCGAATACCGGCCCGCGAACGTTGGCATCACCCGGCACAAAAGCCATGATTTCGAAGCCGAGCGCCGCAAGACGAAGATTCGTCCGAGCAATGTCCTCCAGAGCTAAACCGGTATAAGGCTTGGGATAAAAATTGTGGCAGGCGGCAAAACGAGTCACATCGGCACCGGCTTCTCGCCACGATGCGATTTCATCAGAACTCACCGTCGATGCATTGACCACAATGCGAAATACACCGGACAGTTCCGCAACCCGCTGGGCACTAAAGCCATAGTCCAAACGAAGGTATTCCAGCCCCAGGTCACGCAGATCCTCGATGCGCTCAAGCCCGAGCAAATCGCATGTGCGCGGCCCCACGTCGGCAATGAGCGCAATGCCGCGGGCGGAAAGCAGCGACAGCACCTGGCGGACCTTATCAGCATACGCCGCTCCCCCGTCCTCGGGAATATGCAGTGAGGTAAACGCATAGCGCGCACCCGCCGCGGTACCACGCTCAATCGTCCGCTCAATATCCTGCAGAGGGCTGGAAAGATAAATCGAAATACCCGTTTTCACGCTTCAACGCTCCTTTAAAAAAGGCCGGCGGAGCAGTTAGCCCCGCCGGCACAACCATAGCATCAAGAGATCTGCGTCACGTCAAGACGTTCGAATGACATAGCGCGCAGCATCAGGCTACTCGCCGAAAAACTCGTTGATCTTCTGCTCGTCCACGCCAAAGAACCACGTCAGGACAAAGCCGGCGACATAGGCAAGCAGCATAGCGGCAACGTAGCCGAGCTGCTGACCAGGAACGACGATCAGCAGGCCAAACAGACCGGAAACGCCCTGAGAAACCGTGCCGATGTGGAGCAGCGCCGCGAGCGCGCCGCCAAATCCGGCACCCAGGCAGGCCGTCACAAACGGACGAACGAGCGGCAGCGTAACGGCATACATCAGAGGCTCGCCCACGCCCAGGATGCCAACGGGGATGGACTCGGCGACATACTTCTTGAGCTTGGCGTTCTTGGTCTTAAAGTACAGCGCCAAACCGGCACCGACCTGGCCGCCGCCAGCCATCATAAGGATGGGCAGCAGGTAATTGATGCCCTTGGTAGCGCCGTCGGGATCGTTGAGCATAGCGTGGATCGGCGTGAGCGCCTGATGCAGGCCGACGGACACCAGCGGCAAGAAGCCTGCCGACAGGATATAGCCGCCCAGGACGCCCAGCTTCTCGAAGATAAAGGTGAGGACGCTAAAGATTGCGGCCGTCAGCCATGCGCCAACCGGCTGGATGACAAGCATCAGAGCAAAGGCGCCGATGATGAGCACCAGCAGCGGGGACAGGAACGTATCGAGCGCGTTGGGCATGACCTTGCGAATCTGACGCTCCATCCAGGCGAAAAACGCACCAGCGATGAGAGCCGCAATCATGCCGCCCGCGGCAGGATTGTACTGCGCATTGGTGAGCGGCAGCAGAATGGCAGTGGCAGGATCAGCAGCGCCAGGCGCAAGCAGGGGCATGGCACTGTTGGCGATGCACATCATGCCGGCGATACCGCCCAGTGCAGCGGAGCCACCAAACTCGCGTGCCGCGTTATAGCCCACCAAAATGGGCAGATAGGCGAAGAGGGCCCAACCCATGGAACGAATGCCCTGATACCACCACTCGCCCGCAAGCGCACCTGCCGTCGAGACATTGATGACGTTGCAGATACCGTTGATGAGGCCAGCCGCAATGATGCCGGGAAGCAGGGCGACGAAGACATTGGAAATCTTCTTAAGGAAGGCCTGAACCGGTTTGGACTCGTACTTGGCCTTCTGCGCGGCCTTGTTTGTGGCCGCAGCGTCAACTACGCTCTCGTCAGCAACGCCTTTCGCAAGGCCGGTGAGCTTGGAGAATTCCTCGAGCACCTTATTCACCTTGCCCGGACCCAGCACGATCTGCATCGTGTCGTCCTCAACAAGGCCCATCACGCCGTCGAGTGCCTTAATACCCTCCGTGTCGACGTTGCCCGTGTCTTTGACGGTCACGCGCAGGCGCGTCATGCACGCCGCGTTTGCGAGCACGTTGTCTTTACCGCCCAAAAGGTCCAGCAGCTTTTGAGCCAGCTCTTTGTTCGTCATAACTCCTCCTTGTATTGGGTATCTCGTCTGGATGTCATATCAGCTCACGCCGTGCACCTATTGGGCATCGGCATCGCTCTTCTCATGGCCGCTCACCGCAGTACGGACATGGCCTCGCGCCCGCTCAAGAGCTACCGCAGCCTGCTCGGCATCGCAGTCCAGCAGCACCGAGACAATAGCGGTTTTTACGTGGCCGCCGGCATCTGCAAGCGCCTGAATAGCGTGCTCGCGCGTACAGCCGGTCGCCTCCATCACGATGTTCTGGCCGCGCACCACCAACTTCTCGTTCGTCTGCTGCACATCGACCATCAGGTTTT
The DNA here is from genome assembly GCF_003469285.1 of Collinsella sp. AM31-2AC. Classification (NCBI taxonomy): domain Bacteria; kingdom Bacillati; phylum Actinomycetota; class Coriobacteriia; order Coriobacteriales; family Coriobacteriaceae; genus Collinsella; species Collinsella sp. AM31-2AC. Next base: position 72,544 of record NZ_QSJB01000008.1, on the reverse strand, counting down.
GGTACACCTTGCCAATCTTGACCATGGCACCGGTCGAAATCATATTGAGAATGAGCTTTTGGACCGTTCCCGCTTTGAGCCTCGTTGAGCCGGTCAGTACCTCGGGACCGGGCACGGGCTCAATGGCAAGATCTGCGCTCTCCCCGATCTTCGACCCTTGGTTACAGGCAATTGCGATGGTCTTGCACCCAGTTGCTTTGGCGTACACAAGACCGCCCACCACATAGGGAGTACGACCGCTTGCCGCCAGGCCAACGACAAGATCCTTGTCCGAGAGTCCACGCTCCCGCAGGTCGCTCGCGCCAAGCTCCTCGCTGTCTTCGGCACCTTCGACAGCCTTGATAAACGCCGTCTCGCCTCCGGCAATGAGCCCGACAATCAAATCGGGTGACACACCAAACGTGGGCGGGCACTCCGAAGCGTCGAGCACGCCCAGACGACCGCTGGTGCCTGCACCCATGTAAAAGACGCGCCCGCCGCGCTCGAGTGTCTCGGCAGCCCAGTCGATTGCTGTGGCAACCTGGGGCAACACTTTCGTAACCGACTGGACGGCACGAAGATCCTCATCATTCATCGTCGTGACGATTTGCAGCGATGTCATCGTATCGAGGTCCATTGACCTTTGATTACGCTGTTCGGTCGTGAATTTTGTTAAATCGAGCATTTCATTCACCTCATCTTTCCTGTTTCTCGATGTAGTTTTGCTTAATGACATGCGTCGCCCGCTCGTAGTCGCTGGCAACGTAAGCAGCGTACAGGGCATCGACAACCATAAGCTGGGCCATACGCGAAGCCATGGCACCGCTGCGGACCAAGGGCTCACTCGCAGCGACGCCGAGCACGGCATCGGCCATAGCGGCAAGCTTGGACGACCCATCTACTTTGGTCACGGCCACAACGGGACAGTTGTGACGTTGAGCCTCGACGGTGCAGTCCAGCACTTCTTGCGTTAAGCCCGAGTAGCTAAAGGCAATTGCCATATCGCCCTCATGCATGTTCTTTGCACACAGGAGCTGATCATGCCAGTCGTCGTACAGATGGCACTCTTTGTCGACACGCATGAGTTTTTGCGCCAGATCGTGCGCAACCAAACGAGAGGCACCGATACCGAACAGATTGACCGCGCGTGCCCGTTTAAGATGGGCCGCGCATCGCTCCAAGACGGTGTAATCGAGCGTTCGCGCCGTCGCCTCGATCGTGCGCACGTTGCTTTTCATCACCTTCCCCACGATACGTTCGACGCTGTCATCCATGGAGATGTCCTCGAGGGCAACGTCTTTCTTGTCACCCAAGAGTGCCAGTTCGGCAATCAGTTCGCGCTGGAACTCCTTGTAGCCCGCAAAACCCAAGCGCTTGCAAAAACGCAAAATGCTCGAGGGCGAGGAGAACGTGGCGTCGGCAAGACTGCGGACGGACAGCCCGACCACCTCGTGCGGATGAGCGCTCACGTATGCGATGACATTGCGTTCCGCCGGACTCGCGCTGAGCTCGCGCTCGCGAAGCCTTAAAAGCAATCCGTTTGCCATCTCAAACACCTCCGTTGAGAAGAATTAAAGACCAACGAACGATTCGTACCGGATACAAACAGCTTTTACGGTACATTGTGCCGCATCGTGGCGCACAAAGGGCGAGCGTTCTACCGCTCGCCCCTCAAATCCGACCGCTCGGAAATACGCGCGACACAAAATAATTCAACAAGGTCGCATTATCAGAAACGGGTTTGTTACCGGTTAGCGCCTCGCATGGGCGCCAATCGGCCGAGTCGCATAGTGCACCAACGCCGCTGCCAGCAATACCAGCAGCATCGCGGTGACATAGCCCGCAGCATCGAATCCTAAATCGATAACGTCGAAATGCCTGCCGGGAACAAAGATCTTATGTACCTGATCGCCAACGGAGCAGACGGCGCAAAAGAGCAACACGGGCACGCAACGGGAGCACACGCTCCACGGACGCCCGGAAAAGCAAACCACGACCACCGAGGCGAACAATCCGACGAAGAAAAACTCTACGGTATGGGCAACGCGACGGACGTTCGCGCCCACCCACATGCGAATGGAAGCAAGTCGGCCAGACCGTACATTCGAGGCAGCCGAATCGGTGCCCCCGGTCATTCCGCTCTCCGTCTGAGCTTCACCCGTGGCATCGGCAGCCTGTACGCCCGTAGCTTGACCCTCCACCACACGCGCGGTGGACTCGCTCAGCAACGACGTCTCCACCGCATTTTGCTCCGTCAGCACCCAGATGCCCGCCAGCGTTGCAGCGAACAGAACGATCGCGGTCCATCCGATTATTTGTTTTACGCGCGCCAAGGGCCTACCTCCTTTTTTGAATATCAGCGAGTGTAGCCCCAAATGACATCGCCACCGTATCAAAATTTGAATCGCAACAGGAAGCGCCAAAGCGGCGCAAACCCCTACCCCGCCTCGCGCATCCAGCGATCGAACGTCCCCACGCACACGCCCAGGCACTTTGCTGCCTGGCTGCGGGTAATATCGCCTGCCTCATAGCTATCGCGTACCAGCTCAAACTGAGGAGGGCACGGCTTGCGAGGTCGACCGAAACGGACCCCTCGCGCCCGCGCCGCCGCAATCCCCTCCGCTTGGCGCCGATGAATATTCTCGCGCTCCACCTGCGCCACGTAGCTCAGCAGTTGTAGCACAATATCGGCAATCAGGGTATTGGTCACATCCGGCGCGCCGCTGGCCCTGGCGCGCGTGTCAAGCAATGGCATGTCCAACACCACAATGGCAACCCCGAGCTCCTTGGTAATGCGTCGCCATTCCTCAAGAATCTCGGAGTAATTACGGCCAAGTCGGTCGATAGAAAGCACCACCAGCACGTCCCCGTCTCCCAGGATGTGCAGCAGCTCGCGATACCGCGGGCGATCGAAGTCCTTGCCGCTCGCATGGTCGGCATAAATATTCGCCGAGCCCACGCCATAGGCGCCCAGCGCATCCAGCTGCCGATTTAGATTCTGATCGCGCGAACTCACCCGCGCATAACCATACACCGTCGCCATCTCATCCCCGCTTTCTTGTAAACCTGCCAAAAAGGGACAGGTTTATTTTGGTAGGTTTTACCTCTCGAATAGCAGGTAAGCGGGCGGCCGAGCAGACGGCAAGGTAGCCATGATCCAAATGCGGAGGGCGGCCCCGAAAGACCGCCCTCCGCTCTCCCGCCATGAGTCGAGATTTGGCTAATGGATAAGCTTAAAGTCCAAGTGCCCACGCGTGGTATTGACGCGCGAGACCTCGATAATCACGCGCTGACCCAGTTCATAGCGAGTCCCCGTGTCGGCACCTGTGAGCGTGAGCGCATCCTCGTCGAACTCGAACCACTCGTTGCCCAGGCTCTTGATCGAAACCAAGCCTTCGACCTGCGTCAGGTCCAAGCGCACAAAGAGGCCCATGCTGCTGACCCATGAGACCGTTCCGGCATAGCGCTCGCCCAGGCGATCCTCATAGTACTGGGCAATCTTGATCTTTTGCGTCGCATGGCCGGCGGCATCGGCCGCACGCTCCGCATCGCTGCACGCACGGCAAATCTGCGGCAGAATGCGCGGCAGCGACTCGCGCCCCTTGCCGATCAGCCGCGGCGTACGGACCAAGGCGTCCTTGCCGCCGAGCTGCTCATAGGCCAACTGCAGTTTGAGCACGCGGTGCACCACCAGATCGGGGTAGCGACGGATGGGACTCGTAAAGTGGCAGTAGCACGGCGCGGCGAGCGCAAAGTGGCCCTCGTTGCGCGGCTTGTACAGCGCGCGCTGCATGCTGCGCAGAAGCAGCGTGTTGACGAGCGGTGCGTTGGCCGTACCGGCGGCAGCATCAACTGCAGCCTGCAGCTCATCGGGACTCCCCAGGGCAATACCGGCAGCACGGCGATCGTCGATGATGCCCAGCTGCGCCAGCGCAACGGCGGCACCGTGCAGGCTATCGGGGCTCGGATCCTCATGCACGCGATAGCAGGCCTCGATATCACGGTCTGCCAGCCACTCTGCAACGCACTCGTTGGCGAGCAGCATGGCTTCCTCGATAAGCGACGTGGCACACGAACGCTCGCGCGCCACAATCTGCACGGGTACTCCGTCCTCATCCAATAGAGCGCGAATCTCGGCCGTGTCAAAATCGACTGAGCCGCGGACGCGACGAATACGACGGCGAAGTTCGGCGAGTTCGTTGGCGGCGACAAGGTAATTGCCGAGGTCGACGTTGCAGCCGCGGGCGGCCTTCTCGCACGCAAGACCGCGCTCAAGCGCCTCCTCGCGCGAGGCCTCAGCAGCCGCAACATCCTCGGCCGCACCCTCCAGCACCCCATACTCCACCGCGCCGGCACGCACCAGCAGCGCCTCGGCGCCGTCATAGTCCATACGCACACGCGAGCGAATCACGCTGGGGTACGGATCGTAATGCCGCACGCGACCCTGCGCATCGAGTTCAATGTCAACGGTAAACGCAAGACGGTCCTCGTCAGGGCGAAGCGAACACAGGTCATTGGACAGGCGTTCGGGCAGCATGGGAAGCACGCGATCGGCCAGATACACCGATGTCGTACGATGGCGAGCCTCAAGATCGATATGCCCGTCCCAAGCCACATAGTGAGAAACGTCAGCGATATGCACACCCAGCTTGTAGCCACCCTCGGACGTGCGCTCAAGCGAAATGGCATCGTCAAAGTCGCGCGCGTCGACCGGGTCGATCGTGATGACAAAGCGGTCGCGCAGATCGCGGCGGAGCGGGTCCTTAAGCGCCGCGGACACATCGAGCGAAAGCCCCTCGGCCTCGTCCAGCGCGGCCTCGGGATAGCTATCGGTATAGCCGTAACGCGCCATCACGTATTGAACGCCCAAATCGGGCGCGTCATCTCCGCCAATGCGGCGTTCGATCGTCACGGTGCCCGATTCCAGGCGCGTCGGGTAGGTCAAAATGCGCGCGACAACGGCATCACCCGGGTGGACGCCCAGACGATCCGCCGAGGTATCCTCGGGCAGAATGAAGAAGTCGGCCTTCAGGCGCGAATCGAGCGGCTCGATCACACCGAGCGGACCAGCGGTCTGGTACGTACCCACCACGCTTATGGCTGCGCGCTCAACCACGCCTTCGATCACGGCGCGCCGCTCACCGTGCGGGCTGTTCTTAATGCTCACGGCAACGGTATCGCCATCCATGATCTCGCGCGTACCGCGGCCCATAACCTTGTAGTCGCCGCTCTCGGTTATGACATAGGCGCCATGCTCATGGAGCTGCACGCGCCCGGTCAGGCTCGGACGGCGTTCGCTGCGCACCGGCCCGCGCTTATTGCGAGCTCCACGCTTATGCTTGTTATTGCGCCCCATGGCGCCTCCTTGCTATCGATGACGAACTCCAAAGAGTCTACCCAAATGATTCGCTTTCCTGCCGTCCCCTAGGGATCAAAAAACGGGCCGCCCCATAAGAGACGACCCGTTGGAAGGGATGAATTCCAGGCATGCCTACACGCGCAGGTAGCGGCGCATGGCTATGGCAGAACCAAAGAGACCGATAATCACACCGACCAGAATCAGCGCAGCATAGGTCACCAGGTAGTACTGCATCGGCAGGGCAAACGACATCCAGCCGATGCTCTCCTGCAAACGCGGAATCATCAGATTGCGCAGCAGCTCCAGAACGCCGATGGAAAGCAGCGAGCCCAAAATAGCCTGCAGTACGCCCTCGGTGATAAACGGGCCGCGAATGAAGCCGTTGCTGGCGCCGACCAGACGCATAATCGCAATCTCACGACGACGCGCCGTGATGGACAGGCGAATCGTGTTGTTGATGAAGATGAATGCGATAAAGGTCAGAAGGCCAACGAGCACCACGGCGGCGATGCGGATGTAGTTGGTCACCTGGAACAGGCGGCTCACTTCCTCCTGGCCGTACAGCACGCTCGCGTTGACGTCGCCGTCATCCGCGATCTTCTGGAAGTCGGCGTTCTTCTTGAGCTTCTGGGCCGTGCTCTCGACCTTGGACGGATCGTCCATCTCAATTGCAAACGAAGCCGGCAGCGGGTTCTGGCCATCGAGCGCGCTCATGGTAGCGTCGGCGTTGCCCGACATCTTGCTCGTATACTCGGCCAGCGCGTCGTCCTTGTCCTTATAGGTCACGGACTTGACGTTATTCCACGTCTTAAGCTCGGCCTCAAAAGCCTGGACATCGGCCTGATCGGCGTCATCGCTAATGAACGCGTTGATGACAACCTGATCCTCGACGGTGCCGATCACGGAGTTCAGCATCGCGGAGCCCATGATGAACAGGCCGATGATAAACAGCGAAAGGAAGATCGTGATGACGGCGCCGAGCGAGGTAGTCCAGTTACGGAAGAAGTGACTGATTGCCTCTTTGAAGGAGTAGCCCACGTTAGTTGGTGCCATAGTTGCCGTAACCTCCCCTCTCCTGGTCGCGGATAACGTGGCCGCCCTCGAGGGCGATCACGCGACGGTGCATGCTATCGACCATCTCGCGGTCGTGCGTGGCGACGATCACGGTAGTGCCGGTGCGGTTAATACGCTCGAGCAGCTTCATGATGCCCAGCGAGATCGCCGGGTCGAGGTTACCCGTGGGCTCGTCGCAGATCAGCAGCGGCGGACGGTTGACCATAGCGCGGGCAACGGCCACGCGCTGTTGCTCGCCACCGGAAAGCTGATCGGGCAGCGAGTCCATCTGATCGGCCAGACCGACCAGACGCAGCACCTCGGGCACCTGGCTGCGGATGACGCCCTTGGGCTTGCCGATGCACTGCAGGGCAAACGCCACGTTTTCGTAGGCGGTCTTTTGCGGCAGGAGCTTAAAGTCCTGGAACACGGCACCAATCTGACGACGCAGGAATGGGACCTTGCGGTTCTTGATCTTCATGAGGTCCTGGCCGGCGACCAAAATACGACCGCTTGTGGGCTTGACGTCGCGGTTGAGCGTCGACAGCAGCGTGGTCTTGCCCGAGCCGGAGTGACCGACCAAAAAGACGAACTCGCCCGGATAGATCTCGATGTTAATGTCGTCGAGCGCGGGCTTGTTGGGCTGCGCCGGGTAGATCTTAGTGACGTGCTCCATAAGGATGACGGGCTCGACACCGGCCTGCTTGGCCATCTTCTTGCGGCTAGCCTGCGGATCGATGGGCGCAAACACCGACGTAAAATCGGGGTTGTTGAGCGCGTTATCGAGGCTTGCGACCTCGGCGGCCTGATCGCTCTCGACCACCGGGGCAGCAGGCTGCGTGGGATCGGGAATAGCGGCAAAGAGACCGGACTGCGCAGGCTGAGGAACCGGCGTCGCAGGGGCCATGGGGTCGGGAATGCCGGCCATGGTAGGCTGCGGCGTGGCGGCGCCAGCCTGAGGCTGCTCCACGCGAGCGGTCACGGCCTGAACGGGCTCAAAACCCGCCGTGCCGGAAAGCGCGACATCGCTGGTGGGATTGTAGGCAAAGGGATCGGATGCCGGCTGTGCCTGATCTGCCGGCTGAGCGGGGGCCTGAGCAACAGGCTGGCCCTCTGAATCCGGAGTGGCGAAACGGCTGCCCTGGACGCCTGTCTGCGTCTTGGGGGCATCATCGCCCGCACCGGAGGTACGGAAGTGGTTACCCACTGGTGCTCCTTATCGTCGTGCGTTTAAACTACATGAGCGCTTTGTATTTTAGCAGCATTAGCTTTGCTGCACATAAGAAGCATGGCGTGCTTAGGGATCCCGTCGGCCCCCTTGAATATCAACTTCATCCGAACACCTCCCCCGTCCGCCTCAATCGGGTATACTTCAGTCATTGTGAAAAGCCCTAGGGCTTTTAGCGGCTGCGGGTACCTGTACCTTCAGCCGCATTTTTCTTATCTTTTGGAGCCGATATGGGAGATTCCGGCACCGCCACAACAAGGGAACGGCCACTCATCGGCGCCGCCCAGCAAGTCCGCCACCTCAAGGACCGAGGGGTCCGCTTCGAGCTGACAGACGAGCGGGAGGCCGAGCGGTTCCTGCGAGAGAGCAACTTCTTCTTCAAGGTGAAGGCGTTCGCGAAGTGCTTCTCCCGCTACACCAACCCCGACTCGGAGCACTTCGGCTCCTACATCAACCTCGACTTCGCCCACCTCGCCGAGCTCACGAGGCTCGACCACCACCTTCGCGAGACAGTCCTCTCCCTCACACTCGACATCGAGCACTACATGAAGGTCGAGCTCAACAAGATGATCATGGACGAGGGAGACGATCCCTACGAGCTCATGGCGTCCTTCTTCAATTCCGAGCGCGAGAGAAAGGTCAGGGTACTCGAGAAGAGGGTCGATCTCGACTCTGTTCGGTCGAAAGCCCCGACGGTCATGGGCCTGTCCGGAGACCTGGCCGCCCAGGACGCCGAGACCGTCATCTCCGCTCTAGCCTCCATTCTGCACCTTGCATCGGATTCGCTCGACGGGATAGACCCCGAGCACACCGAGAGGAGTCTCGCCGGGCTGGGAGGGTCCTCATACACCCGCGGGCTCATCGAGAAGTACGGAGACCCTGGACACATGGCGGTCGAGGAGCTGGGGATCGACCGCGAGCTCGTGTCACTCACTAAGAGAGCGCCCATCGTCCACGACTTCACCGCCCTCGCCCTCTGCTACATGCACATAGCCAAGAGCGAGAACGCAAGAGGGGACGCCGCCGGGCAGCTCCGAGCCCTGCGCAGACGATTCATGGCGCACAGGGACTACTTCTCCAAGCAGGGCGAGCTGAAGAACGGCCTGGCCATGCTCAGCGAGGTCATGGACAAGACGGCTGACCGGCTCTCACGGCCATAGCGGACACGTCTCGTAGCACCAGAAGTCAGCTCTCCGCATCCATCACCGCCCAGCCCACAGGTGCAATACTCGGAATAGATATTAGACAAGAGGGACAGGTGGCCTGATAGTCCCCCGATTTTGTCCTGCACTGCATCGAGGCGGAGGCATATACCGCCTTTCGAGCGCGCGTGACGCCGACGTATAGCAGGCCGATTTCCTCGATGAGCCCGTCTGGCGCTCTGCGCATCGACCCGAAGGCAAAGGGAGCCCAGAAGCTTGACGCTGCCATCAAGGCATGGCAGGACGCACAGGAGAACCTCAAGTCGGGGAAGATGACTCGGGACGGTTACGGTCTCCGGCGCGTCTCGTTCAAATGACCAGAGCGGTTTGGGAAAGCGAATAAGCTCCCTTTCCGCCTGCCACACCCTCGCATATCCGCCACTCACCGAGCATCGCTGACTGCGGTTTCCCCCATTGCATGGGACGTAAATTTCAAAATTCCGCGCACATCCCGGCGCCAAACCACGTTATGCCCTATAGGAGGTGAGGGAAGAGAATGCAAGGCTTTCCATACGGCAGCAACGGCAGGACGGACGCGCCAGGCCGCGAAAACGACTCTTTGGTGGGGCGCTTCGCAGAGGAGCACTACGACGAGGTATACCGCTACTGCGCGCGAAGGCTCCCCTCGAAAGAGGATGCCCGAGACGTGACTCAGGAGGTGTTCCTTCGACTCGTGCGGAGCGATGCGCTATACGCCGAGCATGGAAAGCCCCTCGCGTATCTCTACACCTGCGCGCGCAACGTCTGTGCCGACTTCTACCGAGGCCAAAAACCGGTTGGCACCTTGGACGAGGACGATGCGCCGGCAATTCCTGACGCGCGGCATGTGGACATGGACGGACGGCTGATCATGGCAGACGCCCTTGCCCGCCTTACGGAAGAGGAGCGCGAGATCATCGAGCTGCGCTACGGCCAGGACCTGCCTATGTCCGACATCTCCGCCGTGACGGGGAAGTCGAGGTTCGCCCTCTATCGAATCGAGCGGCGCGCGCTCGGCAGGCTCAAGGAACTGATGGGAGAAGGCCATGAATGACTCGAAGCTAAAGGATGCGCTGAGGAGCTACTACGCCGCTGACGCGGCATCCCCCGACGCTTCGGCGCGCAAGCGCACCTTGCTGCTCGTGGAAGCAGAGGCGGCTCGCGCCTGCGGAGGCGCGAGGGAGGCGGGTTACATCCCGCTCTGGCGGTTCGTCGCGAGCCAGGTTCGGTTCGTGCGTCCCTGGGCATGGATGCTCCAGATCGCGCTTCTGGCATGCATGCTCGTTCTCGTCGGTGAGATCGGCCCGCACTCGGGAAGCCCCATCGTCGTCATGGCGGCATCGGCCCTCTCGGTTGCCATAGCGGCACCATCGGTATTCAAGAGCTTCGAGACCCGCGTCTGCGAGATGGAGTACTCATGCCGGTTCAGCTGCGTGCAAGTGCTGGCGAGCAGGCTTTTGCTTTTCGGCCTGGCCGACGTGCTTTGGATTACGCTCGCCGTTGCGGCAGTGCCAGCGCTCGCGGGGATCGACGCGCTTCGCGTACTGCTGTACGCATGCACGCCGTTCTTCTGCTCGTGTGCCACCTGCTTCTATGCGGCGCGCCGTCTGCCGGGCAACTCGCTCGTCGCCAGCGTCGCTCCCGCGATGTCCGTACTCGCGGCGCTCTGGCTGCTGAGCGCGACGTTCCCCCTCTGGTACGAGGGTGCGTCTCTCGCCGTATGGGTCGCGGCGCTCATGGCCTCCATGGCGCTCGCCGCCCTGGAGGCGTCAAGGCTCATGCGCTGCGTCTCGGGCGGCCTCTCGCCACACCTGTCAAAGGCGGCGCTCTAGCTCTCCTCCTGCTTATCTGCAACATCGAACGAAGGACAAGGAACGAACATGGAACTCAGGCTCGACAGGCTCACCAAGCAGTTCGGCAGCCATATCGCTGTCGATCGCGTGAGCTTCAGCTTCACGCCCGGCGTCTACGGCCTACTCGGGGCCAACGGCGCGGGCAAGACCACGCTCATGCGCATGATATGCGACGTCATGAGGCCGACATCGGGAAGCGTGCTGTTCGGGGGCACCCCCATAGACCAGCTTGGCGACGGCTATCGGGCGCGCCTCGGGTACCTGCCCCAGGACTTCGGCTACTACCCGGATTTCACGGCTTGCGACTTCATGATGTACCTGGCATCGCTCAAGGGGCTCACCGCGCAGCAGGCGAAAGTGCGCACGCGCGAACTCTTGGGCGTTGTCGGCCTCGCAGAGGCCGCAAAGCGGAAGGTCAAGACCTTCTCCGGCGGCATGAAGCAGCGGCTCGGCATCGCCCAGGCGGTGCTCAACGACCCGTCCGTCCTCGTGCTCGACGAGCCCACCGCGGGGCTCGACCCCAAGGAGCGCGTCCGCTTCCGCAACCTCATATCCTCTCTCGCCCAAGACAAGATCGTCATCCTCTCCACGCACATCGTCTCGGACGTGGAGTACATCGCCGACGAGATTCTCGTGATGCGCGCTGGCGGCATCATCACGACGGGCACGGTCGAAGAGATCACGGGGGACATCGGGGGATGCGTCTGGGAGTGCGCTGTCGCTCCGAGGGAGGCAGACGCCATGTCGGCATCGCTCACGGTGGGCAACATCCACTACGCCCAGGACGGCTCTGCCATCGTTCGCGTGGTGGCGCAGCAGCGTCCGCATCCGAGTGCGCGCGCCGTGGAGCCGACGTTGGAGGACGTCTGCCTCTACCTCTTCCAAGAGCAGTCCGGGTGCCTGCCGGTTTCGCAAACGAAAGCGGAAGTGGGGCAGGACGCAATCGCACGCAGGAAAGGAGCGCACCGTGGGTAGCCTCATCAGATACGAGCTCAAGAAGATGCTCTCAAGGCGCGTCTCGCAGGTCTCTATAGCAGCCGTCCTGGTGTTGGTCGCGGTCATAGCCTTCTTCTACGTAACGTCCCAGTACGCCCTCGAACCCAAGGAGATGGGCACCGAATTCGAGGGCACTGCCGCCATCGCCCAGATAAAGGCAAACGCGGAAGCGCTCGCAGGCCCCATCACCGACAAGAAGGCCACCGAGGCGCTCCGCGAGTTCAAGGAGTTCGTCGGTCCGGACGGCGAGGTCAAGGAAGAGTACAGAATGGACAGAAAGCCCTACGGGGAAAAGGCGGACGAGTACTGGGAGTTCAGAGCGAAGAACGGCTCCCTTATGGCGCTGCTGACAAGCCCTTGGATGCAAGACAACCAGATGCCCGTGTCCGCGGTAGCCACTATCGACACGACTGGCACCGTCGACCTCTACGGACAAGTCCGCTCGAAGATAGTCTCCGAGCTCCACGCGAACGGGGCCCTCTCGTACAACGACGAGGAGAGGGCGTTCTGGAGCGAGAAGGCGCAAGGTGTGCACACGCCCATCGAGTACGGATACGCAGGAGGGTGGGCGGAGTTCCTCAACCTCGCCCAGTTCCTCATATTCGCGATGCTCGCAGTCGTGATAACGTGCGCATCGGTGTTCAACGGGGAGTACCGGGCCAAAACCGACGCCATCCTGCTGTCCACCAAGTTCGGCAAATCAAGGCTCGGGCGCGCGAAGGCGGCAGCCTCTGTGATCGCGGCAAGCGCCATATACTGGGTCTTCACACTCGTCTTCCTGGCAATACCGCTCGTCTTCTACGGAGCCGACGGCGCAGGTCTACCCATCCAGATCTGCAACATCACATGCACCTACGGCATAAGCCTGTCAGCCGCCGCCCTCATATGCTGCCTCGTCGGGTATCTCGCAACCCTCGCCCTCCTTGGGATAGTGCTTGCGCTGTCGGCCAAGGTAGACAGCCCCATGGGAATCCTCGCAGCCGGCGTTGCTCTCATCTTGATTCCGATCTTCGTGCCGACGATGACGAGCAGCATCGCGAACCACATCATCTACCTGTTCCCCTACGACGCACTGAACCCCTTGAACCTCTTCGACATGGTCTCGTACGCCATAGGCCCTGTCGTGGTCGAGCTCCCCGTGTTCCTCGCTGCTTTCTACCTTCTGCTTTTCGCGGCGGGCATTGTTCTCGCGATAAGGACGTTCAAACGCCATCAGGTTGCCTGATGATGTCAAGCAGAGCCGTTGCCGCCAAGAATGCATGAATCGGCGAACCTTCGAGTGATTGCGTACCATCTGGGCGAAGGTGGATTGTCTGAAGGCGGGAGTTAATCCCGCCTTCTTGTTATCGCGCCGCCGATTTAGCTCGCAACGCCCTGGCCTGCGGGTGCCAGCCCCGAAATTTACTCCCTCTTTCTGACCTGCGGAAACTCACGTATGTCAGGGCGAAATCCTCTCCGATTCGCCTCTGGCTGTTAGGGTTTAGGGCTGAACGTTGCGCAACTGCGCCCTGGCCCGACCGTAAAACCTCTCTAACTTCTTTCCCCGCCGCCTTCAAACACAAAGCCGGGGTGCCCTCCACATGGAAGGCGCCCCGGCTTATTCGTTACCCAATGCGAAAAGCGGCTCTCAAGTTAAGGCCAAAGCAGACCGCCTTATGCCAAGAACTCCTTGGTGGTCGCCACGATGTTGGCGGCGTCCAGGCCGTACTTGTGCAGGAGCTCGGCACCCGGGCCGGACTCGCCGAAGGTGTCGTTGACGCCAATCTTCTTGAGCGGCGTCGGGCACTGCTCACACAGAACGTCGGCAACGGCGCTGCCCAGGCCACCGATCACGGAGTGCTCCTCGACGGTCACGACGTGGCCGGTCTTGGTGGCGCTCTTGACGATCAGGTCGGCATCGATGGGCTTGATGGTGTGCATGTTGATGACCTCGGCATCGATGCCCTCGGCAGCGAGCTGCTCGGCGGCCTCGAGGGCCTCGCCAACCATTAGGCCGCAGGCGATGATGGTGACGTCGGTGCCCTCGCGCATGACGATGCCCTTGCCTACCTCGAACTTGTAGGTCTCGGGGTCGTTGATGACCGGCGAGGCCAGACGGGCAAAGCGCATGTATACGGGGCCGTCGCACTCGTAGGCGGCGCGCGTCACGGCACGAGCCTCCACGTCGTCGGCGGGAACGATAACGGTCATGCCGGGGATGACGCGCATGAGAGCGATATCCTCGCAGCACTGGTGCGTGGCGCCGTCCTCGCCCACCGAGATACCGGCGTGCGTGGCACCGATCTTAACGTTAAGGTGCGGATAGCCGATGGAGTTGCGGACCTGCTCAAAGGCGCGGCCAGCGGCAAACATGGCAAAGGTGCTCGCGAAGGCGACGCGGCCGGTGGTCGCGATACCGGCGGCAACACCCATCAGGTTGCTCTCGGCAATGCCCACATCGAAGAAGCGGTCGGGGCAGGCTGCCTTAAACTTGCCGGTCTGCGTGGCGGCGGCCAGGTCGGCGTCGAGGACCACAAAGTCATCGTGCTCGTTGGCGAGCTCGACGAGGGCCTCGCCGTAGCTTACGCGCGTGGCGATTTTCTTGACGTCTGCCATCCTAGAGCTCCTCTCCGGCGGCCGTGAGCTCTGCCATGGCCTGCTCAAACTGTTCATCGTTGGGGGCCTTGCCGTGCCAACCCACCTGGTTCTCCATAAAGGAAACGCCCTTGCCCTTGGTGGTCTCGGCGATGATGGCGGTCGGCTGACCCTTGGTGGCGCGGGCCTCGGCAAAGGCGGCGCGGATCTGATCGAAATCGTTGCCGTCGGCGAGCTCCACCACGTGGAACTTGAAGGCGCGGAACTTGTCGGCGAGCGGCATGGGGTCGTTGACCTCCTCGACGGGGCCGTCGATCTGCAGGCCATTGTGGTCGACGATCACGCAGAGGTTATCGAGCTGCTGGTTGCCGGCAAACATGGCGGCCTCCCAAACCTGGCCCTCCTCGCTCTCGCCGTCGCCCAGCAGGGCGTAGGTGCGATAGTCGTCGCCCCAGTGCTTGGCGGCAACGGCCATGCCCACGGCGGCGGAGATGCCCTGGCCGAGCGAACCGGTGGACATATCGACGCCCGGGGTGTCGTTCATGTTGGGGTGACCTTGCAGGTGGCTGCCGATGTGGCGCAGCGTCTCGAGATCCTCCTTGGGGAAGAATCCGCGCTCGGCGAGCACGGCGTACAGACCAGGCGCGCAATGACCCTTGGAAAGCACGAAGCGATCGCGGTCGGCCTTGCGGGGGTCGGCCGGGTCGACGTTCATTTCCTCAAAGTACAGATAGGTCATGATGTCGGCAGCGCCGAGCGAACCGCCCGGATGGCCGGACTTGGCAGCGTGCACGCCGGTGACGATGCCCTTCCTTACCTCGTTGGCAACCTTTTTGAGCTCTTCGTCGCTCATTGTGCCTTCCTTTCATCCTCTTAAGACAAGATGCGCACGGCACGGAAAGGTAGTCCCAACACAGCCGCGATGCACGTACGTCATTCATTATGCTGGAAACTGGAAGCTTTACCAGAGTATTTATCATTATTTGAACAATTGAGCAGGCAGAACCGCTGATGAAACGGTTTATCAATGTGAACGTCTTTTGGATGGAACGCAGTCGGCCCTACGCGTTAATGTCCTTGAATCCCTCACCGAAGGTTTCCGTAACGTCGGCGACCGTCACAATGGCGTGAGGATCGCGCTCGCGCACGATCGTTTTGAGGGTGTTGAGCTCGCGGCGGCTCACAATGACCATGATCACCGGCTTCTCGGCGCCCGAGTACATGCCGGTCGCCTTAAACTTGGTGCAGCCGCGACCCAGGCCATACATGATGTCGGCCGCAATATCGGGAAACTTGTCCGAGATGACGAGTACCATACGGCGCCTGTTGCCGCCGTCGACCACGGCATCGATCACGTAGCCGCTAATGACCATCGAAAGGCCCGCATACAGCGCGTTTTCGACCGAGAAGACCGGGGCCGACAGCGCGCACACGGCAACGTCGATCGCCATGACGGTGGAGCCCACCGGTAGTGACGTATTGCGCGAGATAATCTGACCGATGGTGTCAGAGCCGCCAGTGTTGGCACCGGCGCGTAGCACCATGCCGTAGCCAATGCCCGTGATAATGCCGCCCCACATAGCGGGCAGCATCAGGTCGGCATGTGCCAGCGGCGCCACAAACGGAGCGAACAGGTCGGTGAAAAAGCCCAGCAGCACAAAGCCCGTCGCCGTCTGTATCACGTAGAACATGCCACCCTCGCGCATAACGACCAGCAGCAGCAAGGCATTCATCACGATGGTTTGAATACCGACAGGCAGCGAGATGCCATGCGAGGCGCCGACCGCCTGGATAATCGTGGCGAGACCCGTAACGCCGCCGGCAGCAAGACCGTTGGGAATCAAAAACAGGTCCGTCGCGATAGCTGCCAGGGCGCAGCCAAACATGATCTTGGGCAAGTCATGAAAGAAGTTCAGCGAAAGAATGCGCTTGATGTCCAGACGATATGCCATGCTGCCTCCCTCAAAAAAGCGCACCCAAACGAGTGCGCTTTGAACTTCTTACTGTATTCGATTCTACCGATTCACCGGGCAAATACCACCCCTGCGAAGTGTTTGCATCGACCCGGAGCCAATCATGTGCCTAGGCAGACGATGCTTCCGCATCGGCGTTGCCGGTTGCCCAACGATGGTAGCCGATCACAAACGGATCCAGATCGCCATCGTCGAGAACGGCCTCGACGTTGCTGGTCTCCACGCCCGTGCGCAGGTCCTTGACCATCTGATACGGGTAGAGCACGTAGCTGCGAATCTGGTTGCCAAAACCGATCGTGGTCTTGGGCCCGCGAATCTCATCCAGGGCCTCGGCGCGCTTCTCGAGCTCGATCTCGTACAGACGGGCCTTGAGAATCTGCATGCACGCGGCCTTGTTTTGAATCTGGCTGCGCTCGTTTTGGCAAGTGACAACGATGCCGCTGGGAAAATGCGTCACGCGTACGGCAGAGTCGGTGGTGTTGACGCCCTGGCCGCCCGGACCGCTCGCGTGATACACGTCCACGCGGATATCGTCGGGACTGATCTCGATGTCGATATCGTCAGGCAACACGGGAATGACCTCGACGCCGGCAAACGTGGTCTGGCGGCGCTTCTTATCATCGGTGGGGCTGATGCGTACCAGGCGGTGAACGCCGGCCTCGGCGCGCAGCATGCCAAACGCGTCCTTGCCCTCGACGGTAAAGGTCGCACGGTCGATGCCGATGACCTCAGCCGCGGGGCAGTCGTTAATGGTGACCTTCCAGCCGCGACGCTGGCAGTACTTCATGTACATCTTAAAGAGCATGAAGGTCCAGTCCTGTGCCTCCAGGCCACCCTGTCCGGGCTTGATGGTCACAATCGCGTCGCCGTGATCGAACTCACCGGTAAACCAGCTCGAAAGCTCGAGCTCGTCGATAGCGCGGGCCAGGCGTTCTGCCGTAGCGGCAGCCTCCTCGCGCAATGCGGCGGCATCGGGGTCGTCGCCCATCTCCTCGGCAAGCTCCAGCGCCGCGCGGGCGTCAGATAGCTCGCCGCGCGCGGTATCCACGGCAGCGATATCTTCCTTGGCGCGAGCGATCTCCTCCATGGTGGCGCGAGCGGCGTCGGCGTCATCCCAAAAGCCGGGGGCCACGCTTTTTGCCTCGAGCTCGGTCACGCGCGTGCGCTTCTCGTCCAAATGAAGATACGACTCGACCTCGCCGAGCCGGTCCGCAAACGCGTCCAGCTCGGCGGGCGTTACCTCTAAAGCCTCGGCCATTAACGATTCCTGCCGTGGCAGTACTTGAACTTCTTGCCGCTGCCGCAGGGGCAAAGGTCGTTGCGGCCCACGTTGACATAAGGGTCATCGCTCTCGGACTTGCGGTAGGTGGTCACCTTGCCGCCGTTGTTGACAGCAGCCGGGCCTCCCTGGACGGCCGTGCGGGCCTGAACCTGTGCCTGCTTGCGCAGCACCGAGCTGCCGTTGTCGCCATCGACGTCGGCGGGGCCGGAGAAGCGCGCACCCTCGAGCGCGGGGTCCTCCTTGTGCTCCACGGCCTGCGGGGCGGCCTTGATCTCGATGCGCAGAACGGTGCGCAGGTAATCCTCGTACATGGTGTCAACGAGCATCTGGAAGGCACCATAAGCCTCAGTCTTGTACTCGACCAGCGGGTCGCGCTGGCCAAAGCCGCGCAGTCCGATACCGGTCTTGAGGTAGTCCATCTCCTGCAGGTAGTTCATCCAGCGGGTATCGATGACGCGCAGCATGACCTGGGTGTTGAGCTCGCGCATGAGGTCCTCACCCAGGCGCTCGGCCTTCATGTTGTAGCACTTCTCAACGTAGGCCAGGACATCGGCAGCCAGGGCCTCGAAGTCCTCGTCGGGGAACTTGGGCGTGTCGATATGCCCGGTGAGCTCCACGACCCACTTGCGCAGGCCCTCGAGATCGCGCTCGCCATCGTGGCTGTCCTTGGTGCAGAACTCCTGAACACAGCGGTACACGGTATCGTGCATGACCTCGGTGATGTGATCGGTCAGGTCCTTGCCGTCCAGAATCTTGTTGCGCTCGGCGTAGATGACCTGGCGCTGCTTGTTCATGACGTCGTCGTACTCAAGAACGCTCTTGCGCATGGAGAAGTTGATGCTCTCGACCTTGTGCTGGGCGTTCTCGACGGCCTTGGAGATGATCTTGTGCTGGATGGGCATGTCGTCGCCCATGTCGGCGGTAACCATCATCTTGGAAACGCGGTCCATCTTGTCGCCGCCGAACAGGCGCATGAGGTCGTCCTCGAGCGACAGGTAGAACTGAGTCTCGCCCGGATCGCCCTGACGACCGGAGCGGCCACGCAGCTGGTTGTCGATACGACGGGACTCATGGCGCTCGGTGCCGATGACGGTCAGGCCGCCGGCGGCAAGCACGCGCTCGCGTTCGGCCTTGCAGGTCTCCTTGGCCTCAGCGTTAAACTGCTCGAGCTGCTCGGGCGTCACGTCCTCCATGGTCAGGCCCTCGTACTCAAGGCGCTCGCGCACCAGCTCGTCGGGATTGCCACCCAGCAGGATGTCGGTACCACGACCGGCCATGTTAGTAGCGATGGTCACGGCGCCGTAGCGTCCGGCCTGGGCAACGATATGAGCCTCGCGCTCGTGATGCTTAGCGTTGAGGACCTCGTGCGCGATACCGCGCTTGGTAAGGGCGGCCGACAGCTTCTCGGAGCTTTCGATGGAGACGGTGCCCACCAGGACCGGCTGGCCCTTGGCGTGACGTCGCTCGACGTCGTCGGCAACGGCGTTGTACTTGGCCTGGATGGTGCGGTACACCAGGTCCTCGTGGTCGACACGCTGAACGGGCTTGTTGGAGGGGATGACCTCGACGGGCAGCTTGTAGATCTCGCGGAACTCGGCGTCCTCGGTGAGTGCCGTACCGGTCATGCCGGAGAGCTTGTCATACAGACGGAAGTAGTTCTGCAGGGTGATGGTAGCCAGCGTCTGGTTCTCCTCGCGCACGAGCACGCCCTCTTTGGCCTCGATGGCCTGATGCAGGCCCTCGGAGTAGCGGCGGCCTTCCATGATGCGGCCGGTGAACTCGTCGACGATTTTGACCTCGCCGTTGGTGACCACGTATTGCTTGTCGCGGTGGAACATGTACTGGGCCTTCAGCGCCTGCTGCAGGTGGTTGACCAGCTGGCCCGAGAGGTCGGCATAGATGTCATCGATGCCCAGGCGGCGCTCGATCTTCTTAAGGCCGCGCTCGGTGGCGGCGATGGTGTGCTTGGCCTCGTCCATGACGTAGTCGCCCGTGGGCTCGACGTCCTCGGTGGCGGTGAGCATGTCGTGCGACACGTCCTCACCGCGCTCCAGGCCGCGCACGGCGCGCGCGAAGTCCTTATAGGTGCTGGCGGACTTGGTGCCGGCGCCCGAGATAATCAGCGGGGTGCGAGCCTCATCGATCAAGATGGAGTCGACCTCGTCGACGATGGCGTAATGGTGGCCGCGCTGTACGCGCTGCTCGGGGCGGGTGACCATGTTGTCGCGCAGGTAGTCGAAACCGAACTCGGAGTTGGTGCCGTAGGTGACGTCTGCCTGGTAGGCCGGGCGCTTGAGTTCGAGCGGCATGTTGTTCTGGAGCAGACCGACGGTCATTCCCAGGTACTTGTAGATGCGGCCCATCCACTCGGAGTCGCGCTTTGCCAGGTAATCGTTGACAGTAACGACATGCACGCCCTTGCCAGCGATAGCGTTGAGGTAGCCGGCCAAGGTGGAGACCAGGGTCTTGCCCTCGCCGGTCTTCATCTCGGCAATGTGGCCCTCGTGAAGCGCCATGGCGCCGATAAGCTGTACATCAAAGTGACGCATGCCCGTGATGCGCTTTGAAGCCTCGCGCACGGTGGCAAAAGCCTCGGGGAGCATATCGTCGAGCGACTCGCCGTTGGCGTATCGCTCGCGGAACTTATCGGTCTGGGCGCGGAGCTCCTCCTCGGTCATCTTCTCAAACTGGGGCTCAAGACCGTTGATCTCGTCGACGATCTTGTAGTAGCGCTTCAGGTCCTTATCGGATCCAAAGGACAGCAGCTTTGACATGAATCCCATGTGGTTTTCCTTTTTGGCCATCGCCCACGCCGTGCAGCTGCGGGCGAGTTAAACACAGATGATTGTACTTTAGCCAAACAAGGCGCGGCCTATACGGTCGACCTCGACCGCCACGTAATAACTATGACCAACCTGCCACAATGGGACAGGTTTATTTTGGCAAGTTTTATCTGAGCAAACGCCGTCTCTCTGCCATTTGGTGCCACGGGGACAGGTTAGCTTGCACCAATAAAAAGAAAAGGGCCGCGCACCCAAACGGATGCACGGCCCTTATGCCATGAATGCGAGCGATTCCTCGGCGAGCTATTTACTCAGCAGCCTCGGTGGTCTCGGCCTCGGCAGCGGCCTCCTCGACGGGAGCCTCTGCGGGAGCCTCGGCGGCCTGCTTGGCAGCCTCCTCGGCAAACTTAGCAGCACGCTTGGCCTTCTCGGCAGCCTTAGCCTCAGCGGCGGCCTTGCGAGCGGCCTCGGCCTCAGCAGCCTTGGCAGCCTTGGCAGCCTTGGCCTCCTCGGCCTTCTTGAGCTGGGCGGCAGCGGCGCCACCGAACTTGTCGGCGAAGCGCTGGACGCGTCCACCGGTGTCGACGAACTTCTGCTGGCCGGTGTAGAACGGATGGCACTCGTTGCAAAGCTCAACCTTCATCTCGGACACGGTAGCGTGCGTCTTGAAGGTGTTGCCGCAGGAGCACGTCACCGTGCACTCGACATACTGGGGATGGATACCCTGCTTCATGGTAGGACTCCTTATTGGTCAGGCGCTGGTTACCGATCAGCGCATAAGGCGTCTTGGTTTCCGACCAAGACAACAAACTCGGCTATGGTACCACGGCGCCGCGTGTCCCACAAAAGGTTCACGGTCTTTTCGGCACAACACGAGCTGGACCTTAAATATCAACTTCATCCGAACACTCCCCCACATTCATCCCTCGTATATATCGAGATATTCCTGCTTGAGCGTCTGCGAGGACGACTTGATCTTTTCCACGAGCGTGCCGGCCTCGATGAAGTAGAACGAGTTGGTGAGGTCTGCCAGGTCGTCGAGCAGATGGCTTGAAATGAGCACGCTTCGTCCCCGCGCCACCTCGCTGCGCATCGCGTCGCAGGAGGTTTTCCGCTTTCCCGGATCGAGGCCGTTCAGCGGTTCATCGAGGATGAGGTACGGGCAATCGGTCGATATCGCCATGGCAAGCTTTACCTGCTGCTTCATTCCTGTCGAGAGTTTACGGGTCGGCTTGTCGAGATATGGGGAGATTCCGAGGGAGCTGCAGAGCGAGTCGATGTCGGCGGCCGATTTCCACGCCTCCCCAACGAAAGCAAGGTGCTCGAGGGCTGATAGCGTGGGGTAAAGATCCGTGCCGTCTGAAGAGCTCAGGTAGACGAGTTCTGCAAATTCGGCTGATTGACGTTGGCTGATTCCGTCTGCCGCCAGGCTTCCCGAGCGGATGCGGGTGGGAAATTGGCCCGACAGCGCTTCAAGAAGGGTGGTTTTCCCCGAGCCGTTGGGAGCAACGAGGCCCGCCGCCGTTCCCGGGCTCAGGAAAAGCGACCCGATTGAAAGTATCGTCGTGCTTCCGTATCCCACGCTCGCGTCTAGAAGCTCGAGCCCATGGTGCTTTTTCGCGGGTCCAGGCTGTTTGGGCGAACGTGTCGCAACGGCGCCGACCGCAAGAAAGACCGCGACGTATGCCAGGGCCACGGCAAGCATCGATGCGCTGCCTGAACCGGAGCCGATGAATTCTGTCGGGAAGCATCCTACGTAGCCCGTTGCCTCGATAGGCGAGAATACGGCCAGCGGCAGGAGATTGAGCGCGGCATTATGCCCTAGTGCCGAATCGGACAGTAGCGGGAATGCCGGGGCCGCGACAAGCAGCGCGGAGGTGAGGGGGCCCGCGAGGACGCGCCTCGTTGCGGTCGATATGACGGCGGAGCAAACGGATATCAAGGTTCCGCCCGCAAGCAGCGCGAGAAGCAGGGCTGTGAAGACGTTTCCCGCGGTCGTGGTGGTAAGCGCGCCGTCATGGAAGAAGGCGATCGGGTACCCAATTTGCCCGAAGCCGTTTAGGGCCAAGGCGTAAATGCCCCCGGGTGCGAGGCCGGCGAGGAGCATCGCGGTCCCCGCGACGATTATCGAAAACACGATCCGGATAAGGCGCCGGAATTTGGGCGCGGGCGCCTTCGCCGCCAGGGTCCCGGGCCTTGTGGCCCCGAGCAGGAGTATCGACGAGAGAAGGAAGGGAATGAAGGGAAGGAAAGACGGCACCATGGCAATGGCGTAAGGCAGGAAGGAAAGGAATGGCAGATCGCTTGCGGAGGCCGGGATATCCGTGATGCCGGAGCTGCTCAGGGCACGGCAATATGCGAGCTCCGCGTCATTGGTCTCTCGGTCTCCCACGATGGATCCGGATTGGAAGCCTTCGCCCATGAGCGCGTAGTAGCTCTCGGCAGAATCGAGAAAGGCGGCGTCGGTTTGAGCGGCAAGGGCGGCGTTCGCGTATCTTGCAAGCTCCGCGTCGACTTGCTGCTCTGGAGATAGGTCTGTGCCGCTGGCCTGGGGCGCGCGCGTATTGAATGCGTCGACAAAGCCCTGCATGCCCTGCTTCATAAAGAAGGGCCCGTAGATGGGTGAATTGAACGCAATGGGGATGGAGAAGGCCGCGGCGAGAACGAGCGTACAAATCCATACGGCCCTGTCTCTTAGGATCAGTTTGAGAAGAAGTCGACAGTACATTTAGAAGCACCTACGTTCCTCAAAGAATCGTTAGATTAAAAGTAACAGACCGAATGAAGATGCGTGCGATGGGGGCGAGGCGAATGGCTGAGCGGTATCGATACGCTGGTTCAACGGTATTATATTGACCACATAGATTATTAACTTGCATTTCTACCCGCCCTTTTCGTAGAGTCGCCGATACGTGCTTAGCGCACCCTCGGCGCGTCCGGCAGGCTTTGCGAAATGGGATCCAGGAGACTTCGGCGCAGCATCATCTTGCGGAATGCTTCTAATGAGCCTCCCATCCTTCAAAAACAGAATCTCATCGCACAGCCTATCGACCGAATCCAAGATGTGGGATGACATGATGATGCACGTACCAGAATCGGCCAGCTTCCTGAGAATCTCGGAATGCAAGTCCACCCTGCTGGGGTCGAGCGCGTTCATGGGCTCATCTAATAGAAGGTACCGCGCGCCCGTCGCATACGCAATCGCCAGGGTAAGCTGCTGCTTCATGCCCTGGCTCAGAGTGCGGATCCTCATCTTCGCGAACTCGCCTATCTGCGTTTGTTCCACTATCTCTTCGATATCGCGAGCATGCGGCCACATATCGCAAACCATCTTGAGGTGATCTTCCGCACGCAATCCGGGATACAGCAGCGTCCCCTCACCAGGTGCATAGAAGATCATAGAACGGACCTCTCTCGCACCCGTACCCTGCACCTCATCCAGAACGATGCTCCCGTCCACGCGAGGACCCGGCAAACCTGCCATCGCACGCAGCAACGTCGTCTTTCCATGCCCGTTCGGAGCGACGAGACCGTAGACCGTACCCGGGGCAAACTCAGCGTTCACCGAATCTACGAGCACCTTCTTTCCATAAGAGATCGTCAGCGTTTGAAGGTCAATCATCGAGATCATCCCCTTTCGATCTTTGGAACACTCAGGCGCACCATCAACGGAGATACGGCGCCCAAGACCACCAGCAGAGCGCCCGATGCGCCGACGACCTCTCCAAAAGGCATCGCGTTCGTCCCTCGCCCAAGGAACCCAATCGTCCCCACCTGGGAAGCGGGATCAAACGAGGCGAATGGAGCCAGCAGCGCGACGCCCATGCCCACGCTTTCAACATGAGCGCTCAACGAACCCAACACCAAGAGAACCGCGCAAACCATTCCGGTGACAACGGGGTTGCGGCTAATCGCTGCTGTCAACGCAGCGACGACGGAAATCACGCCGTATGCCATGACCAGCAACGGAATACTGCACAACACCGCCTCCCCCACCATGGACGTTGTCGAAGCTCCCGCCCGAATGAGAGCGACGGGATACTCCGATCCACCCGCACCGTTCTTAATCACGGACACAACGACAGCGGGAACCATCGACACCAAAAGCAGCACCAAGCCAAGCAGGAGAGCCAGCGCAACAGCCGTCAGAAAACGCACATGCGCTGTTGCGGGGATCTGGAGAACCAGAAGGGAACGACACTGCAGGTGGGTGCACGCGAGCGATGTGACAACCACGGGCAACAGCAAAAATAAGGAGGGAAGCGCTGCCTGGAGATACGAAAGGAGGATTAATGGGGGCATCTTCGTACTTAACTCGTAAACCTTGGGGTCCGGCAAGCTCGCGATCGACTCAAGCAGAAGGGCGCGCGCCTCCGCACGAGAAGGAGTCTCCGGCTCGATTCCGATCGATTGCAGGAGAGTCGCATCTGCCGCGCCCAGCTCACCTCGAGCGCGCTCGTACGTCGCAAGGCTTCGAAACCCCTCCGCAGGCATAGGCGCGTACACGAAACCCGAAAGAGCATCCCGCATGTCTTCCAGGGCCGCTTTGCCCTCGACGTCCATATTCGCAGCGTTCTGCTCTAGATACCGATCTATTGAACGGAGCTCCCCATCCCTATACCGAACAGCGGAAACGTTATCAGCGTCAGGAAACATCTCGACCAGAGCCGGGGCCAGCATCGTCGTCGACATTGCAATCGCGCATACGGCGAGGGCAGGAGAACGCAGGAGCAGTTTCCCCATCGTTCTTACGTATGCAACGGCGGAGGCACAAGCGCTCGAACGAGTTGCCGTTCTCGATGCAGCGAAGGAACCTCTCTCAAGACAAATCGGGGACATCGGGCGCGCGCAGCCGCTCTTTCCAGCAACGCAAAGCAGGCTAATTGCCAGCACCTCGATCCCGATTGCGCATACGAGGGTAATCGCGCCACGCTCGAAGCAAAGTCCAGGCAGATTCACTATCTGCGTTGTCGGGTACGGGCTATAGGCGCCGACGGTCAACTCAGTGTTCGCATACGTAAGGGGATTCAACAGGGCGAACTCACGTAAAGCGATGGATCTTCCGTAATACCCGGGAACCATCGTCGCCCCCATCAGGGCACATACGAACACGATTCCAAGCGTAGGGTTATTGGCAATCTTCACGGCAAGGTGAACGACGAGCGAGATGAACGCCGCCACCAAGAATTGCAAGATGGCCGTCTGTGCGAACACCAGCCAAGCCGGTTTGATAACCGGAGTCGCATATTGAACGTAGCCTATCGGATAGAACGGCGAGCCCGGGCCATTCTTCACAAGTGCGGCGATTATCCCTGGAAGATTGACGGCGAAGACGGCAAGCATCGCAAAAACACTCGCCCATACGCTCGATGCAACAAGCCTGCCCAGCTCACCCATCGGTGCCTGGATGATGAGTTTTTCACGTTTGTTAAGACGCGCGGCAAGGAACGAGACGGCAACGGCCGTTGCGGCCCATAGCAAGTACTCCTTCGATCCGTCATAAAAGGAGTACGCTCCATCCGATACCTGCAGAAACGGAAGCAGAGGAGAGAGCGGCGCCAAGACAAGACGCCCCGCGGCAAGAGGGTACAGAAGCGCGGGCATGCTTGATGAAGAGGTATAGACGCCCTCCTCCCCCGCATTCACAAGCGCATCCGCATAGGATGCTGACAATTCCTGCTCAACACGGGTTATTCCCGACTCGAGGTATTCAACCCGTCCGTCGATGCCAGCCGCGCTCCTGAAGACGGGCAGAGCACAAAGAACCATCAACGCAACAACGGCAACACAGAGTGACCTGGAGGAGAGGAGCGACCTAAAGATTGCCTTCGAGATTTTGAGCATATTCATCGCCAACCTTAACCTCATCCAGTCGGAACAGAGGGGCCGAACAAAATGCTCGGCCCTTATTACTTGCCGGCAAAGTCAATTTAACATAAACTGTTAAAAAGTAACCTGAGTTTTTTAAATTCTTCGGAGGTTATTATGAGTTCCGACAATCGCACTCCCCGGCTTCATTCCTTCCGCATCGCATGTGCGATAGCCTCTGCGACCCTTTGCGCCACCGCCATCGCACAAGTGGCGTTCTCCTTAAAGCCAGCAATCGAAGTGCTCGACAACCCTGTAATTGCAGACTCCCCCGCGTATCCAGCCCTTGCGATCTCGACATTGATCCCTGCCGTCATCGGTATCGCTACGACCATCCTCAGCGCCGTTCTCGTGTGGACGATCAAGAGCGGAGACCCCTTCAAGAAAGGGTCTGCGACATGCTTGAAGGTGCTCGGCATTCTCTTCGTTGTTCAAGCTGCCACCAGCCTCTACGCCGGCTCACTCAAAACCTCCGTTTCGATGTTTGGCGGCGAGGGGGCCGTCGGCGCCCAAGAGATCGCTTCATCATTCGATTGGACCTCTCTGGTTCTCGGCATCGTCCTGTTCATGCTTTCCCAGCTCTTCTTGTACGCCCGAGAGCTGTACCTCGACTCCGACGAGATTGCGTAAGGAAACGCCATGCCCGTAATTGTTCGCCTCGACAAGATCATGGCCGAGCGAAAGATTTCCTCGAACGAACTTGCCGAAAGGATTGGAACCACGCCCGTGAACCTGTCCCGTATTAAAAAAGGGCATATTCGCGGCATTCGCTTCAACACACTCGAGCAGCTATGCCTCGCCCTTCGTTGCCAACCCGGAGACCTTCTCGAAGTCATGAGCGAAGAGGATGCCCGAAAGGAGTTCGGACTCGATTGGTCCGCCGAGGATTAGAGGGCGGTCGTACTCGCCCTGCACACGGGGATGCGAATCGGCGAGGTCTGCGGCCTTCGGTGGTGCGATGTGGATTTCGAGACGGGCCTGATCTCGATCAGACACTCGGTGGCGTACGCGAAGGGAATGGGTTCGTTCATCAAGGACACCAAGACCCATGACGCCAGGGGTATCCCCATCGACCCGGTCGGCCTACTCCCCTTCCTGAAGGAGACCCACGAGATCGACTGCGGAAAGCTGCGCTTGCGCGGCCTTACCGGGGCGGTCGAGATCGGGGACTGCTACATCCTGTCGGAGCCGGGCGCGACCTTCGCGACGACAAGCTATATCCGCAGGGCGTTCAAGACGTTCTCGGAGACCAACGGCCTCATGGGCACCAACGACGAGCTGATCACGTTCCACGGCCTTCGCCACACGTTCGCAACGCAGTGGATCCGCCAAGGCGGCGATATCAAGGCGCTCCAATCGATCCTCGGCCACAAGGACGCCATGGCGACGCTCAACGTCTACGCCGACATCGAGCCCATCTCCAAAATCCATAACATGCTGCGCGCCACGCCGTGCCTTTGGCGCGGGCACCTCGGGCCGAGGGTCGATCCGGGTCCCATGTTCCAACAGAGGATCCAGGAGTCCATCGAGACGCTCCAGGCGTTCGGCTACGGCATCACCGAGCCGGACGACCGAAATATCGCCATACGCGACGTGAAGACGAACAGTTGGCTCTAGCTCACCGAGTACGCGGCAGTGCTGGGCCCATCCCAACTGAGGTCACGGTGGTCCGACAGGGGCGCCGCCCGCGGCATGCGCCGCGGAGCGGTATCCCCTACCGAAGGGCGGGGATGCCCTCCGCTTCCAGTTCGGAATCAGCCGTCGGAGGCGTTCGGCTGACTGCGGGAACGGCCTGTCCGCTCAATGTGTTCGGCTGAGATCGGAAATCAACCCAACACGAGCCGGACACGCGCCAGACGGCTCTTCCCCGTGCGGCCTTCCCCCTTACGCTCATGTTGCAGGCATGTAACGCCGCAGCGAGCGCGCCTTTTTTGCGCCAGACAGGTACAATGATGAACACTGTACCGTAGCGGAGCGCCCCGCGCGCGCCGCAATCACGCGAAAGGGTTTCCCATGGCCGAGATCTCGTCCTCCCGTATCGTCATCACCGTCCTTGGCAAGAACCGCCCCGGCATCGTCGCCGGCGTCACCCGTGTCCTAGGCGAGGCCAACGTCGACATCCGCGACATCACGCAGTCCATTATCGAGGACATCTTCACCATGACCATGCTGGCCGATACCGCCGAGTCCAAGCTCGACTTCGCCGAGCTGCAGAAGGCGCTGGCCGAGGCCGGCGAGCTTTCGGGCGTCAACGTGTCCATCCAGCGCGAGGACGTCTTCAACTTTATGTACCGCCTGTAGCGAGCAAGCCGCTGGGGATAGCCTGACGCGCGCATGCCCATGCAAGTCACCCCGATGCGGCCCGGAGAGGAGCGCGCATGGCCTACGACGCCAAGAAAATCTATTACCGCTTCGATGACCACTTGAGCCGCCTGGTTCTGGATTACGAGGCGAGCCGTCAGATTTCGCCCGAAAGCGAAAACCTCTACCACGGCCTGCCGACCGACCCTTATGACGAGGACCTGTTTGTCGAGCACAATGTCAAGCGCGGCCTGCGCAATGCAGACGGTTCGGGCGTGGTCGCGGGCCTCACTCGCATCTCGGATGTGCATGGCTACAACAAGGTCGACGGTAAGGTCGTGCCCGATCAGGGCAAACTCACGCTTCGTGGCTACAGCATCGAGGATCTGGTCAACAACGCCCAGGCCGAGAATCGCTACGGCTACGAAGAGGTCGCTTATCTGCTCATTACGGGCTCTCTGCCCACCAAGGAAGAGCTTGACGGTTTTTGCGAACGTCTGGGTGCTTTTAGGCACCTGAGCGACGAATACGTCCGCGAGTTCCCCATGACCACGGTGTCGTCGAGCATCATGAATGTGCTTCAGCGCGCCGTGCTGCTGCTCTACGCCTTCGACGCCGAGCCCGACGCCATTACACCCGAGCACGAAATCGACGTCGCCATCTCCATGCTCGCCCGTCTCCCCCGCATCGCCGCCTTCGCGCATATGGCCTCGGTCGCCAAGCGCCGCGGCTCCGAGGTTCATGTACCGCACCCCACACCCGGCCTCTCCACCGCCGAGACTATCCTGCAGGTGTTGCGCGGCGGCATGGCATTCACCCGCGACGAAGCCATGCTGCTCGACGTGATGCTCATGCTGCATGCCGAGCACGGTGGCGGCAACAACTCCACGTTTGCCTGCCGCGTGCTGTCCTCCTCGGCCACCGACCCGTATTCCGCCTACGCCGCGGCTATCGGCTCGCTCAAGGGCCCGCGCCACGGTGGTGCCAATGCCAAGGTCGTGTCTATGCACGAGGACATCCGCGCGCATGTCTCCAACTGGGAGGACGAGGACGAGGTCGCAGCTTACCTGGGCAAGATCCTCGACAAGCAGGCCTTCGACGGCACGGGTCTCATCTACGGTATGGGACATGCCGTCTACACGCTCAGCGATCCGCGCGCCGAGGTCTGCCGCCACTACGCGCGCACGCTGGCCGCCAAGAAGGACCTGGGCGAAGAGTTCGCGCTCATCGAGCGCATTGAGCGCCTAGCGCCGCAGGTGATGCGCGACCACGGCATGACCAAGCCCATCTGTGCCAACATCGACCTGTATACAGGCTTTATCTACAAGATGCTCGGCGTGCCCGAGACGCTCTTTACGCCACTGTTCGCCGTCGCACGCATGGCAGGCTGGTCGGCGCACCGCATGGAAGAGCTCTTCTGCGCGCACCGCATCATCCGCCCGGCATACCGTCCGGTGATCGAGCCGCTGGAGTACAAGCCGCTCGCCGACCGCTAGGACGCGGACCGTTATAGAACCCGAGCGTGGCCAGGGCATCACCGCCCTCGGCCACGCTTTTTATGCCAGTAGAAAGGGCTGCATCGAATGATTGTGTTTTCCGATATGGATGGAACGCTGCTGACAAGCGATAAGCAGATGAGCGATGCCACCTGGGCGATGCTCGACGAGCTCGCACGTCGTGGCATCGAGTTTGTTCCCTGCACGGGACGTCCACTGTCGGGCATCTTTGAGCCCATTCTCGCCCATCCCGCCGTGCATTACGCGGTCTGTGCCAACGGCGCCAGCGTCTGGCAGCTCGACGAGGATACGCCCACCGACGCCTCGCGCGCCACGTGCATCTTGAGCCGTCCGCTCGACCGTGGCATTGCCCACCGCATCCATCGCATTGCCGCCGGCCACGATGTGACCTTCGATATCTTCGCGGATGGGCAGTGCTTCCTCCCCCGCTCGCTCTACACGCGCCTGGATGAGTTCTGTGGCGGCGACCCCCACATCGCGGCTTCGCTCAAGCGCACACGAACGCCGATCGACATGAATATCGACAGCAAGATCGACGAGGTCGAGACGCTCGAACGCATCGCTATGTACTGGCACGACCCCGCCGATCGCGACGCCATCGCGGCGGCGCTCGACACGCTCGGAGGCATTGAGGTCACGCGTTCGTACGCCATGAATATCGAGGTTATGGGCGAAGGCGCCACCAAGGGAACGGCCCTCACGTGGCTGTGTGAGCATCTGGGCGAGCGTCTCGCCGACGCCTGGGCGTTCGGCGACAACATCAACGACATCCCCATGCTGCAGGCAGCGGGCCATGGCATGGCCATGATCAACGCCGAGCCCGAAGATCGCGAGGCCGCCGACGCCATCACCGAATACGACAACGACCACGACGGCGTCGCCCGCACCATCATGGCCGCCCTCGCCTAGTCATTGGTCAGTCATTGGGGACGTTCTTAAACGACTAGTCACTGGGGACACTCTTCGCAAAAAGCTGCAAGGACTGTCCCCCCACTGTCGGCAGAAAAGGAACGTCCCCATCTGCCGGATTAGGAGAGACTCTCCAGCACGCGACGGAGCTCCTGCTGGACGGCGTGGTCGCGGTTACAACCCACCACGCGATCGGCCACCGCCTTAAGCGCGGGGCGCGCGTTTTCCATCGCGCAGCCCGTGCCGACAAAGCGAATGATCTCGTAGTCGTTCATCGAGTCGCCAAACGCCATGACCTCGTCGCGACCAATGCCGTAATGCTCCGCGAGCTGCGCGATACCCGAGGCCTTCGACACACCGGGCTGCATGGCATCGATCCACGCGTTGCCCGAAGGCGCAAAAGTAAAGAGCTGACCAAGTTCGCGCTGTAGCACGTACGCACTGTCCATAACCGCACTGTCGTCGCAAAAGATACTCGCTTTGATGATATTTACGCTGGGATCGGGCAGCTCCCAAATACGCTCGGCATTGGGAAGGTCCTTATCGACCTCACGCACGAACTTGCACTCGTCATCGAGCAGGAAGGACTTGGTTCGGTCAAAGAGCGCAAGATGCAGATTGGGAAACGTCCTGACGGCTTGGGCGAGCCTTCGAATCGCCAGGTGGGAATACACCTCACGGTCTACCATCTTACCGTCGGCGTAGACTTGGGCGCCGTTAGCGGCGACAAAGTCCATCTTGTCGCGAACGGGCGCAAAGAACTCGCACAGGCGATCGTAGCGACGACCTGACGATGCGGCGAAATGCACGCCATGCTCGTGTAGCGCCAGAATCAGTTCGTAGGTCTCGGGAGGCACCTGGCCGTTTTCGTCAAGCAACGTGCCGTCCATATCGGATGCAATCAGTTTAAACATAGAAAAGCTCCCTTCGGGCTTGTTGGAATCGAACGTGTATCCGATTCCAACGTACCCAAAGGGAGCTCAAATAAGACCCCGCAGTCATAAACGTTACATAGACCTGGCAAATAGCTCACGCGCCAGAGAGCCCACGGTCGCGGCGTCAGGAGACACGTCAAAGAGTGTCCCCGATGACTAGTCGTTTAAGAACGTCCCCGATGACTAGTCGGCGTAGGTGAAGGTGGTGACGTCGAACATGCCCTCGGGGCGGATGCGGAGCGTCGGAATCACCGGCAGGGGCAGGAAGATGATGCCCATGATGGGGTCGAGCGGCGGCTCGATGCCCATGGCGCGCGCCTTGACCATAAAGTCGTCGTGCTGCGCGGCGACATCCTCGGCCGTGCCCTCGCTCATCAGGCCACCGAGCGCCAGCGGAATGCGCGCCACGACCTCGCCGTTGCGCACCAGCACGTGACCACCCTGGCCCACGGCCTCAACGGCAGCCATCATATCGGCAGCGTTATCGCCCACGACGCACACGTTGTGCGAGTCGTGGCCGATCGTCGAGGCGATGGCACCGCCCGTGATGGTAAAGCCGCGTACCCAGCCGCGACCGATGTGCTTGCCAACAAGACCCAGGCCCGCAGGACCATCACCGTCGGCGCCCTCGGCCTGCAGTGACACGCCGCGGCCGTGGCGCTCGATCAGCATAATGCGGCGCAGGCCCTCGGCGCTCTCGGGGCGAGCCATACCCGTGATGGCCTTACCCGGCACCACGTCGATCACGGCCTCGCCCGGCTTAAAGGCATAGTCGAATACGTCGAGCGAAAGCTTCGGCAGCTTAACGGAGGCGCGCAGCTCATCGGCAAGCGCCGCAACCTCGGCCATCTCGGGTGCGATCTCGCCCACAAAGGTGCCGTCCTGCGCCACCAGAGCACCGGCGGCATATACGCGATGCGGCGCCGTGGCAAACGTCAGGTCGTTGAGCACCAGCAGGTCGGCACGCTTGCCCGGGGCAATCGCACCACGCAGCTCGTGCGGGTCGCGGCAGCCGTGATCCAGGCCAAACGCCTCGGCCGTGGAGAGGGACGCCATAGAGATAGCGACCACGGGGTCGATACCGGCCTCGATGGCCACGCGGCAGGCATTGTCGATCATGCCGGTCGAAAGAGCATCGGAGGGAGCGCGGTCGTCGGTCGCAAAGCAGCAGCGGCGGGCGCGGGCAGGGTTCTCCAGCAGCATCGGAGACAAATTGGCCAGGTCGTGGCTGCACGTGCCCTCACGCAGCATCACATACATGCCGCGGGACAGCTTGTCGAGCGCCTCCTCGGGAATCGTCGACTCGTGGTCGGCGATAATGCCCGCTGCGGCATAGGCGTTGAGGTCCATACCGGCAACGAGCGGCGCGTGGCCGTCAACCTGCTTGGACGGCGTCTGGTTGGCAGCATCGATGCGGGCACAGGTCTCGGGGTCGGCCATAAAGACGCCCGGCAGGTTCATCATTTCGCCCAGACCAAAGACATCGCCCGGATGCTCGGCAAAAAACGCCTGCATGTCAGCGGCGGTAATCACAGCGCCCGCTTGCTCGTCGGGCAGTGCGGGCACGCACGAAGGCATCATGTACTTGATGGAGATGGGCGCACGACGACCATCCTCGATCATAAAGCGCAGGCCGTCGAGACCGGCAACATTGGCAATCTCGTGGCTGTCGGCAATGGCGGTGGTAGTACCGCGCGTCGCGGCCATGCGAGCATACTCGGCGGGACGGATGTTCGAGGACTCAATGTGCAGATGCCCGTCAATAAAACCGGGAGCGAGATAGCGACCCTGGCAGTCGACGACCTCAGTTGCCTCGTAGGTGCCAGCGGCATCGTCGCGACCATCGTAGAGCACGCCGACGATCACACCGTCCTTGACGGCAACGCTACCGGGCGCCACACGCTGGCCATACACGTCGACGATCTGCGCATTGGTAAACAGCGTGTCGACGGGCACGCGGCCCTCGGCGGCCTCGATCACAGACCTCATGACCTCAACGGACATACATTCTCCTTTAACCGTAGAAAACAGCTGCGGAGCGGACAGGCCTTCACCGCAGCAAGACAATAGCCATTGTATGCCCAAAAGAAAGTCCCGCTAACACCCCTTCCGCTTAACGGCACACGCCGCTTGGCGCAATGGGGACAGGTTGCTTTGTACCAATGACAAGGAGTGTCCCAAAGTGCCGGCACAAAAGGAACGTCCCCAAGTGCCGCAAAATGATGAGAGTGGATAATCTCCCACTTTGAACCCCAAAGCAGGCCAAAAACGGAAGATTATCCACTCTCATTCTGTGGGCACTCATTTAAGTCTGTCCCCAATGAGTGCACCCAACTGCCACCTACAACAACGGAAGCGCCGATGTCTTGGCAACGACAGCGAAAACCCGCCAGAGCGAGCAAGGTGCCTTGAAACGAGGCGGCATTGACCTTCTGGTCATGCCGCCGAAGTTGAAAGGCAGATTGCCGCTCTGGCGGGTTTGCAGCGTCAACCGGTTACGCGGTTTGGTAAAACCGCGTAACTAAACCAACTTAAAGCCCTTGCGCTTGCCCACGGAGAGGGTGTCGCCCAGCTTGAGGGCGCTCGGATCGATGTTGTAGCTCTTGGGAGCCACAGCCTTGCCGTTGATCTTGACGCCGCCGCCGTCGATGTCGCGGCGGGCCTGACCGGCGCTGGCCGAAAGGCCCAGGTCCTTGAGCAGGCCGGCGAGGTAAATCTGGCCCTCGTCGTTGACGGTCAGCTCAACGTGCTTCTCGGGGAAGTCGGCAAGCTGGCCCTCCTTGAACACACGGTCGAACTCGGCCTGGGCCTCGTCGCCGGCGCCGGCGCCGTGGTAGGTATCGCACAGGTCGCGGCCCAGAGCGCGCTTGAGCTCGTAGGGGTCGACAGAACCGTCGGCCAGGGCGGCGTCGATCTTGTCGACCTCGGCCGGAGCGAGCGAGCTGGCCAGACGATAGTACTTGCCGATCATCTCGTCGGGGATGGACATGGTCTTGCCGAACATATCCTTGGGAGCGTCGGTCAGGCCGATGTAGTTGCCATAGGACTTGGACATCTTGCGCACGCCGTCGGTGCCCTCGAGCAGCGGCATGGTGAGCGCAATCTGCGGCTCCATGCCCATCTTCTCCATGAGCTCGCGGCCGGCGAGCAGGTTGAAGAGCTGGTCGGTGCCGCCCATCTCGACGTCGGCCTTGATCTGAACGGAGTCGAAGGCCTGCATCACGGGGTACAGAAACTCGTGCAGGGCAATCGGCGTCTGGGACTGGTAGCGCTTGGTAAAGTCGTCGCGCTCAAGGATGCGGGCGACGGTGAACTTGGAGCACACCTGCAGCAGGCCGGCCAGGTCCATCGACAAGATCCAGTCGCCGTTATGCACGATGGTGGTCTTCTCGGGGTCCAGAATCTTCATGGCCTGGCTCACGTAGGTCTCGGCGTTGGCCTCGATCTGCTCCTGCGAAAGCTGCGGACGCGTGGAGTTCTTGCCCGAGGGGTCGCCGATCAGCGCGGTGCCGTTGCCGATGATGAGGGTGACGTTGTGGCCCAGGTCCTGGAACTGACGCATCTTGCGCAGGGGCACGGCATGGCCCAGGTGCAGGTCGGGGCTGGTGGGATCGACGCCGAGCTTGATGTTGAGGGGCTCGCCCTTCTCAAGCTTCTTGCGAAGGTCGGCCTCGGGGACGATCTGCGCTGCACCCGAGGTGATGATACGCATTTGCTCGTCAACAGACAGCATTGGGTATCCTCCTTTTGCTATAGCACCCTCGCCGAAAACGGCGGTGCTGGAAGTCCATAAACTCTCTTATGATAACAAACTGACGCGACGCGGCACTTACGACAGGAAAATCCTCGTCCTGCCGCATGCGTCAATGGCAACTGGCAGACGTGTACCGTCACGCTCGACCAGATAGCGTACCTGCCGACGACGCAAGCAGTCGCGGCAACGGACCTGTCCCGTCGCATCGGTGGCGCAGACGCCCTCGGCGGTCAGCAGGCAGTGCTCGCACACCATGAGCTCGGGGCAATCGGCATCGACAGGGCTCAGAACACCAGGTTCGGCCGTCAGTTCGGCAATACGCTCCGCATCATTGCCGAGCAACTCGGCCGGCAAGTACACCCGCCCCGCACCGAGTCCGCGCAGCCAGGTAAGCGTGGCCCGATTCGCGCAGAACACCGGCGCCGCCACGTCAAACGTCACGCCCAGCTCGCGAGCAATCACCACCTGTCCCAGGTTGCGGCAGACGACGCGCCCGGCACGCTGCATCAGCGAGCGGGTCCGGTCAGCGTCACCCGTGCGGCACACCTCGTCAAGCACCACAACGGTGTCGGACAAATCGAGTTCTCTGCGCGGGTCGGTATCCATCAGCTGCCAAGCAAAAACCATGCGAGCGGGAACCGCGCACTCCACCAACTCCGGCGACGCACCGCTATCCACCGCAACGTCCTCAAAGGGCAGCACCTCAACGGCACGCGCAACGGGCGCAATCGCATCCGCCTCGGCCCGCATGCGCTCCAACACCGCCGCCGTCTGATCCAACACGCCGGCGCTACGAATCAGGTATACCTCGCAGCCCGCGTCCATCTTACGCTTGCAATGCACGACGACGCGCTTCCCCGCTGCGGCATCCACCGGGCAGGGCACCTGCGGCCAGCGCTTGGGCACATCGGGACGCGCGTCGACACCCGGGTAAAATCGGATTTCGAGCGTATCGCCCGCCGCCACGGCGGCATCAAGCTCAACCGTCACCTCTTCGTGACCCACCGCCACCAAGTGGCCCACGCGCACGCCCTGGTTGATCGCGCGCTCAAAGCTCATGAGCTCGGCACCCGAACGACCCCGCAGGTAAGCATCGGTAAACCCACGGTTAAACGACCTTCCCAGCTCGCGTTCAAGCTCTTCCACGGCACCGGAGTCCCACGCGCCGTCGCACAGCATATCGAGTGCCCGACGCCACACCCTCACCACGTTGAATACGTAATCGGGATTCTTCATGCGTCCCTCGATCTTGAGCGATGCCACGCCGGTGGCAACAAGCTCGGGCAGGTGCGCGATACCCAGATAGTCACGCGGACAAAGCAGGCGGTCTCCCTCGACGGCAACAACACTCTGCCCCGCCTCGTCCACTAGGTCGTACGCCAGACGGCACGGCTGCGTGCAGTCGCCGCGCATCGCCGAGCGCCCACGCCGCAAGGCCGAGAACTCGCACGCCCCCGAATAGCCGATGCAAATCGCACCGTGGCAGAATACCTCGATGGGCACGCCCGTGGCACATAGCGCCGCAATCTCGTCGACCGTCAGCTCGCGTGCCGTCGTCACGCGCTCGACCCCCAGCTCATCGGCGGCAAGCCGCACGGCACCCTCGCTATGAGCGCCCGCCTGCGTGGACAGGTGAATCTCGACCCCGGGAATCGCCGCGCGCAGCGCACAGGCCAACCCGGCATCGGCGACAATCAGAGCATCGGCGCCCAGCTCCAGTGCATGAGCTCCCAACGCCACCGCGTCGGACAACTCATCGTCAAACACGAACACGTTGAGCGTTACGTACACACGCACGCCATGGGCATGCGCCACGGCGCAGCCGCGCGCAAACTCGTTATCCGTAAAGCCATGGGCGCTCACACGGGCGTTAAAGCCGCCCAACCCCGCATAGATGGCATCGGCACCCGCGGCGATGGCCGCAAGCATCTGGTCGAGTCCGCCCGCCGGCGCCAGCAGCTCGGGCAGCGCCGCACCGGCAGCATCCAATCCAGTCTCGTATTGTCCGCTCGGCCCCATCGTCCGAATCGCCATCGACAAACTCCTTACCAAGGTATGCATTCACTCTGAAAAATGCCGTCTTCCAGCATACACGAGGCCTCGCGCGCCCCGTTTGGTTTATCGTGTAATAACTTATGTCCATCCTGCCCCGACGGCACATCCACCGTCCGGCACGACATACCTGGAGGTCAATATATGGGTCCTCGCCAACGACAGGGACGCAGCCGTTCAAAGACGCATGCTCTGCCCATAATCCTGCTCTCGTTTTTGGGCTTTCTGCTGATTGCGGGCGTGGCATTTGGCATCGGCATGGTCGGCAACGTCAACCGCTGGCTGTCCGATCTGCCCGACTACACCGACGCCAACGCGTATCTGGTGAGCGAGCCCACCGAGATCGTCGACTGCAACGGCAACAAGATCGCGAGCTTCTACACGCAAAACCGCAAGTCTATCACCAAGGACGAGGTCTCCCCCTACGTGCTGCAGGGCACCGTTGACGTCGAGGACGAGCGCTTCTACGAGCACGGCGGTATCGACCTGTGGGGTATCGCGCGTGCTGCGGTGGCAACCCTCGGTGGCGGGCACGAAGGCGCCTCGACTATCACCCAGCAGCTTGTGCGCAACACCATCCTGCAGGAGGAGCAGTTCGACTCGACCATTGAGCGTAAGGTGCGCGAGGCCTACATCGCCATCAAGATGGAGGACATGTACTCCAAAGACGAGATCCTCATGATGTACCTCAACACCATCTATTACGGCCACGGCGCCTACGGCATCGAGGCCGCAGCCGAGACCTATCTGTCCAAGAGCGCCGCCGACCTCACCCTCAGCGAGGCCGCGCTGCTCATCGGCCTTCCCAACTCGCCTTCGCAGTACGACCCCACGGTCAACCCCGATCTGGCACTGTCTCGCCGCAACAAGGTTCTCGACAACATGCTGCGCCTGGGCCACATCACCCAGGAGGAGCACGATGCCGCACAGGCCGAGCCCATCACCCTCAACGTGACCGAAATCTCGGGCAGCGGCGTCGACGTATACTCGCAGCCCTACTTTGTCTCCTACGTCAAGCAGCTACTGGAGCAGGAGTTCTCGACCGACGTGCTCTTTAAGGGCGGCCTGACCGTCAAGACCACCATCGACCCCACGATGCAGCAGGTGGCAGAGAATGCCGTCCGCGAGCAGCTCGACACGCTCTCGCTTGACGGCCTGGACATGGGCATGGTCGTCGTCGACCCCAAGACCGGCTACATCAAGTGCATGGTGGGCGGCTACGACTACAACGCCGACGAGAACCACGTAAACCATGCCACGGCCAAGCGTCCCGTCGGCTCCACCTTTAAGGCCTTTACGCTGGCAACTGCCATCCAAAACGGCATGAACCCCAACGTCACCCTCAACTGCAACTCGCCGCTCAAGGCCAAGGGCACCACAACCGAGGTACAAAACTACGCCAACCAGAGCTATGGCAACATCACGCTTAAGCAGGCGACGGCATACTCCTCCAACACCGGCTACATCCAGGTGGCGGAAGCCGTCGGCAACAGCAAGATCATCTCGCTCGTCAAAAAGCTCGGCATCGACCCCGCCAAGGACAACATCGAGGACGTTCCCGTCATGACCCTCGGCACCGGCTCGATCTCGCCGCTCGAGATGGCCGCCGCCTACGCGACGTTTGCCAACGGCGGCTACTATCGCCAGCCGATCGCCATCACCGAGATTGACTCTCGTACCGGTTCGGTGCTGTACCAGCACACCGACAATCCCTCACAGGTGCTTACCGAGGGCGAGGCCGCCGCGGTCACCGATGTTCTGTCCGGCGTCATGAAGGGCAGCGGTACGGGTGCTGCCGGCGCCCTGAGTGTCAACCAGCCCTATGCCGGCAAGACGGGCACCACCGACAACACCACCAACCTGTGGTTCTGCGGCTATACCCCGCAGCTGGCATGCGCCCTGTGGACCGGCTATTCCGCGGGCGAGATCCCCATCCAAAAGTACGGCACGGACCTGCTGGGAGACAGCACCAACCTGCCTGTCTTTAAGCGGTTTATGAACACCGTTCTGACCGGTACCGAGCGCGAGGAGTTTGCGACCGGAACGGCGCCCACCTACAAGAACAACAGCGTCTGGAAGTTCTACGGCACCAACAACACCAAGAAGTCGGAGAACGACGACAAGGACAAGGACGAAGAGGAAGAGGAAGAGGAAACCACCACAACGACTACCACGACGACCACGACCACCGAGACCACGGGCGGCGACACCACCGGCGGCACCGGTACGACCGGTGGCTCGACGGGCGGCTCCACTGGTGGTTCGACCGGCGGCGATGGCGGCACGCCTACGCCTACGCCCACTCCCGACCCCTCGCCCACGCCTGACGATACGGTCGGCTAAGAAGTACGCGACTAAAGCCAACAAGGCCCCGAGCAGCTTATTGAACTGCTCGGGGCCTTTTAGTTTGAAGCGACCTGGTGGGCGGTCTTTATACCGGCAAACAAAAAGAGGTACCGACCAACGTCGATACCCCTTACAAGCCACTATGTCAGCGCACACAATGCCGAGCGCACGACCCGCACACCTACTTGCGAGAATTGCTCAACTTATTGATCAGCGCCTCGAGACGCTCGCCGTCCTCGGCCGTCTGGGCAATAACCAAAATCGTATCGTTGCCGGCAAGCGAGCCAAGCACATCGGGCAACTCTGCCGCATCAACGGCGGCGGCGATGCCGGAAGCCGTGCCAGGCTGAGCCTTGATCATAACCAGATTATCGGTACGCAGAACGCCCGTTACGAGCTCGGAAACCATACGCTGCAGGTGCAAGTCCTCTGCCAGAACATAGATGCCCTCAGGGAGCTTACGCAGCCCCATGTCGGCAATATCGCGAGAGACAGTCGCCTGCGTGCAATCAAAGCCCATAGCACGGAGCTCATCAACCAGCACGCGCTGCGTGCGGACATCCTTATTGCGCACAATATCTCTAATGGCATCCTGGCGCCCATTGCGTTTTTTAGCCATACAAACCCTCTCTCCAAAAGATGGCGGAGACAATCAATCAGTGATTGAATAGTTTAACGCTATTTGAAGGCTTTTGTGTATAAGAACGCATTTCGAAACAATTCTATGCAAGTTTGTTTCGTAATGAGCCGTTTAGGCGGTTTTTGCGCCCGTCCGGTTAAGAAAAGCTGCCAGATGCGTACACATCACGCAGCGCGCGGGCTTAGCGCTGGCGATCGGCCCAAACAACAGGCCCAGTCCCCGATGGTTGTCCTTGAGCGCGGCGACCATCTGACGGGTTCGAGGCGCCTCGAGCATATCACGCATGCGGGCGGAACGCTCGATTGACGACACTCCATGCGGGCTCAGACACAAATTCTCGATGCAGGCGACCAGTCCGGCAAAGTAGAACTTTTGGCTTGCCAGCTTGAGCCGACCACCGCTATCTGCTTCCGAGAGTGAGTCCGCAAGCTCGTCGAGCGCCCGGGTGTCATCGGATACCTTGGCATACATGGTGGGATCAAAGGCATCTGTAAGCTTAGGCGCCGCCGCGTGGAAACAAGCGTCGCCGCATCCGGAGACGCGCTGTGCCTGCGAGAGCGCGCACGCCATAAACCCAACCGTGCGAAACGTCTTATCGCACAAAAGACATGCCTCAAACAGTGGACGGCTGTACATCACGCCAGAGACTTGAGCAACCAAGCCGCCTAAAATCAACTGAGGCAGCCCGGCCACCATCGAAGACTTGTCTTCAATGACAATAGAGGCAGCATCCAAGACACGCGAATGGCGCTCTCGATGTGCATCATAGCGGTCGAGCGACACCGTGGGGAACACTATGTCTGCCGCAGTATCGCACGCGATATCGACCATCTTGGAAAGGGACTGCGGAGCAAACCACTCATCGGCGTTCATGGCGATGATTTGAGAGCCGCGCGAGGCATCAAAACCGGCACGAAGACAAGCGCCGCGCTTCGCGTCCTCGACGTCAATCAAATCAATATGGATGTCCCTGTCGGCAGCAACTTGAAGCGAATGGCGCACACCGGGCGCAGCATCGCGGCAGACAACGACAATCTGCAAATCATAGAGGTCTTGGTTCTGGATACTCTCGAGCGCACGCATCGCATAGCTGGGCGAACCTTCTACCACAAGGATCACCGAAAGTCGCGGATGCGAACAACGTCGAACCAAGTTTTCCATCCTCTCGATAGCACCAAATCAAACTGTCGTTCATGGTACACCCGAGCTATAAAAGCAACGAGCCGCCTAACATGTTGCACGCCAAGAACAGATGTTGCACACGCGCAGCTCACACATAGTATGTGCAAGGCACAGACGCGCCGAGCACTCCCCTAGTCGAGAACGACAAGCTCGTCGGGGCCGTAATCCACACCCATAAACGTAAGGCCGCAGGCAGGAGCCGTGGGGCCCGCAGCGGTACGGTCGCAAGCATCGATAACCTCGCGCATCCACTCGGGTTCACGGCGATGCATGCCAATCTCGACAAGCGTGCCCACGATCGTACGGACCATCGAATGCAGAAACGCATTGCCCTCGATGGTAAACGTCAGGATGTCCTCGCCAAACGCAACCTCATGGCCAAATTCGGCACGCATCACGCAGCGATGCGTGGGCTTGCCAACGGCCGAGGCAACCTTGCAAAAGCTTTTAAAGTCCTGCTCGCCCAGCAGCGCGGGGCAGGCAGAAGACATAGCCTCAACATCCAAGGGATAGCGATGCCACCACACGGCACCGCGGGACAGCACGGGGCGCGCATCGCGATCGGCAATACGGTATGTATACGTACGGGAATGCGCGTCAAAGCGTGCAGAAAAGCCTTTACGGGCCCTGTAGACCTCGTTAATGGCGATATCTTTGGGCAGCAGGGCATCCATGGCCCGCAGCCACCTACGGCGCGTACAAGCGAGCTCAGCGTCCGTAACGGGCACGCTGATGTACTGAGCCACGGCATGCACGCCGGCATCGGTACGCCCCGCGCACGTCAGATCGATCGGGCGGCGAAGCAGCGTCTCGATGGCTCGACGTAGCTCACCAGCAACCGTCGTCTGTCTCGGCTGCTCGGCAAATCCGCTATACGACGAGCCATCATAGGCCACACGAAATACGAGTGTGGCGTCAAGCTCGGAAATCGAATTGAAATCAGACGGCGCAGTCATGGACGCTCCCAACAAACAAGCAACGGTATCGCGACAAAAAAAGAGGGGTACGCGAACGTACCCCTCGAATATAGCCTATGCAGACGGAATGTCTACTCAGCGGTCTCCTCAGCAGGAGCCTCCTCGGCAGCAGTCTCCTCGACAGCCTCGACCTTCTTGGGAGCAGCGGCCTTCTTGGGGGCCGGAGCAGCCTTCTTGGCCTTAGGCGTGCAAGGCTCGGTGACGAGCTCCATGATAACGATGGGAGCATTGTCGCCCTTGCGGTTACCGAGCTTCATGATGCGGGTGTAACCGCCGTTGCGGTCCTGCCACATGCCCTGGGCAGCCTTGTCGAAGATCTCGGCAACGAGCTGCTTATCGCCGAGCTTGGCGATAGCCAGACGACGAGAGTGCAGGTCGCCCTTCTTGGCCCAAGTGATGATCGGATCGACGACCGAACGCAGCGCCTTAGCGCGGGTCTCGGTGGTCTTAATGCGGTCGTTCTCGAAGAGGGCCTTAGCAAGGCTCTTCTTCATGGCCTTGGTGTGGCTCGCATCGGTGCCGAGCTTCAGGCCCTTCTTAACGTTGTGACGCATGGTCTAGTTTCTCCTCAAATATGCGAAGCATTAAGCCTTCAGGCTCAGGCCCATGGACTCAAGCTTGTCCTTCACTTCCTCGATCGACTTAACACCGAAGTTACGGATGTTGAGCAGATCGTTCTCCGAGAACTCAACGAGTTGACGGACCGAGTGAATGCTGGCGCGCTTAAGGCAGTTGTAAGAACGGACGGAAAGGTCCAGATCCTCGATCTGCTTGTCCAGCTCGGCGTTGTCGTTGGTGACCTCGGGAGCGAAGATCGAAGCCTCCTCCTCAACCTCGGGGGTCTCGGCAAGGTTCATAAAGGCGGCCATATGCTGATTGATGATATTGGCAGCCTGGACCACGGCGTCGCGCGGGGCGATGGAGCCGTTGGTCTCGATCTCGAGGACAAGGCGGTCGTAGTCGGTGTGCTGACCGACACGGCAAGCCTCAACGAGCTTGGCGCAACGGGAAACCGGCGAGTACAGCGAGTCGACGTGGATCACACCGATGGGATCGTTGTCGCGCTTGTTGGCCTCGCCAGAGACATAGCCGCGGCCATAGCCGATGCGCATGCTCATGGTGAGATGGCCACCCTCGGTGAGCGTAGCGATGTGCTGCTCGGGGTTGACCAGCTCAAACTCGGACGGAATAAAGAAGTCCGCACCGGTGACCTCGCAGGGGCCGTCAACCGAGATGGTGGCGGTCGCCTCGTCGGTCGTGCCGAGAGCCCTGAAGACAAGACCCTTGACATTCAGGACGATGTCGGTGACATCCTCGACCATGTTAGGGATGGTCATGAACTCGTGCTGCGCACCATCGATCTGAATAGCCTCGACGGCGGCACCCTCGAGCGAGGACAGAAGAACGCGACGAAGGGAGTTACCCAGCGTATCGCCGTAACCACGCTCGAGC
Source organism: Collinsella sp. AM31-2AC (assembly GCF_003469285.1). Classification (NCBI taxonomy): domain Bacteria; kingdom Bacillati; phylum Actinomycetota; class Coriobacteriia; order Coriobacteriales; family Coriobacteriaceae; genus Collinsella; species Collinsella sp. AM31-2AC. The sequence continues at coordinate 28,350 of NZ_QSJB01000008.1, read as the reverse complement.
GGCTCGACGGAGACACGAGCAGACGTCTCGTTGATCTCTTCGACCTGAACCTGAGGCCTAATGAATTCTGACATGTATTACCTCCAGCCTCAGCAGCCCGGATGGACTACTTAGAGTAGAGCTCGACGATGAGCTGCTCGTTGATATCACCGCTGATCTGCTCACGCGTCGGCAGAGCGAGCACGTTACCAGACAGCTTCTCGATATCGACCTCGAGCCAGCCAGGGACCTCAAAGCGCTCGGAGGAAATCAGGGCCTCCTTGATGGGGAGGAGGTCACGGAACTTCTCGCCGACAGCGACGACGTCGCCGGCCTTGACGCGGTAGGACGGGATGTCCACACGCTTGCCGTTCACGGTGAAGTGACCGTGACGGACGGACTGACGAGCCTCTTTGCGGGTGCGGGCGAAGCCAAGACGGAAGACGACGTTGTCGAGGCGAGACTCAAGGATGATCATGAGGTTCTCACCGGTGACGCCGTTCATCTTACGGGCCTTGTTGAAGTAGCCGTGGAACTGCTTCTCCAGAACGCCATAGATGAACTTGACCTTCTGCTTCTCGCGCAGCTGCATGCCGTACTCAGATTCCTTGCGACGGCGCTTGGGCTGACGGATAGATTCCTTCTTGCTGCTGTAACCGAGCTCAGCGGGATCGATCCCGAGCTGACGGCAGCGCTTAAGAACAGGAGTCCTGTCGATTGCCATATTGATACGATCCTTTCAGTTACACGCGGCGACGCTTCTTGGGGCGGCAGCCGTTGTGCGGAATGGGGGTCTTGTCCTGGATGCTCGAGACCTCGAGGCCAGCAGCCTGGAGGGAGCGGATGGCGGTCTCACGACCGGAGCCGGGGCCCTTGACGAAGACGGAAACCTTCTTCATACCGTGCTCCATGGCCTGCTTGGCAGCAGCCTCGGCAGCCATCTGGGCAGCGAACGGCGTGGACTTACGGGAGCCCTTGAAGCCCACCTGGCCAGCCGACTTCCAGGAAATGACGTTGCCCTGGGGATCGGTGATCGAAACGATCGTGTTGTTGAACGTAGAACGAATGTGAGCCTGGCCCACGGAAATGTTCTTACGGTCCGCGCGCTTCAGACGGGCAGCGCGAACGTTCTTCTTAGCAGTAACCATCTATCTAGCGCTCCTTATTTCTTCTTCTTAGCACCGATCTGACGCTTCGGGCCCTTGCGGGTACGAGCGTTAGTGTGGGTGCGCTGGCCGCGGACCGGGAGGCCCTTGCGGTGACGAAGGCCGCGGTTGCAGCCGATGTCCATAAGGCGCTTGACGTTCTGGTTGCGCTCACGGCGGAGGTCGCCCTCAACCATGATCTGGTTCTTATCGATATAATCGCGGATGGCGTTAACCTCATCCTCGGTGAGGTCCTTAACGCGCGTATCCACGTTAACGTTGCACTCGACGCAGATCTTCGTCGCAGTGGTGCGGCCGATGCCGTAAATGTAGGTCAGACCGATCTCAACGCGCTTCTCACGCGGGAGGTCGACACCATTAATACGGGCCAACGTAGTCTCCTCTCTTAACCCTGACGCTGCTTATGACGGGGGTTCTCGCAAATGACGAGGACCTTGCCATGGCGCCTAATGATTTTGCACTTATCGCACATCTTCTTGACCGAAGGACGTACCTTCATCGTTCTTCCTTTCGGTAGCGCTCAAACTACTTCCCTACTATCTACTCGCCCAGCCGCAGGCGTTTAAAACTATGGCTGGTCTTCACACACAATCCGACCGTAGGTTGAGCTAAGCCTGCAGCCGGAAATGGAGTGCGTGTATTCGTGCCGCTATTTGTAGCGATAGGTGATGCGACCGCGGGTCAGGTCGTACGGGGAAAGCTCCACGACAACCCTGTCACCGGGGAGAATACGGATGTAATTCATTCGGATCTTGCCAGAAATGTTGCACAGAACCGAATGACCGTTCTCGAGCTCAACCTTAAACATGGCATTGGGCAACGGTTCCTTTACCGTACCCTCGAGCTCAATTGCGTCTTCCTTCTTCACAAGCAATCATCTTTCTCTAGAAAACGACAGCGATTGAGTATTCTACAATACGCATGCACGTATCGTAATATCTTCGTAATGGCTCCACAACTAAGCGGAACTTGTTACATTTGAAATGTTAAGGCGTGCATTTGACGCAAGCCCTACATTTCACCGCCCTGCAAGGAACACCAAGCACCTTGGGCATCCGTGGTGAGAATCACCGGACCGTCATTGGTAATGGCGACGGTGTTCTCGTAGTGCGCGGCGGGCAGGTGGTCGTTGGTCGTAACAATCCAACCGTCGGAGCCCGTGCTCACATGGTTGGAACCCATCGTAACCATCGGCTCGATGGCAATGACCATGCCGGCCTGGAGGCGAACGCCCCTCCCCTTCTTTCCATAGTTAGGAACGTTGGGGTCCTCGTGCATCACGCGGCCAATGCCATGACCCACATAATCACGAAGCACGCCGTAACCGTGAGACTCGGCGAGGGACTGAACGGCATAACCGACGTCCCCGATATGGTTACCGGGAACAGCCTGCTCGATGGCAGCCTTAAGGCAATCGCGCGTGACCTCGCACAAAGCCTTGGCTTCGGGCGTGGGGGTGCCGACGAAAAACGTCCATGCGTTATCGCCGACCCAACCGTCGACAACGGCTCCCGTATCGATGGAGATGATATCGCCATCGCGCAGGATCATGTCAGGGTTGGGAATACCGTGAACCACGGCATCGTTGATCGATGCGCAAATGGTCCCCGGGAACCCGCCGTAACCCTTAAAGGCAGGGGTGCCGCCATGCATGCGGATAATCTGCTCCGCGAGCTGATCGAGCTCAAAAGTCGAAACGCCGGGGCGCACCATGGCTCCAACGTGGCGGAGCGCCATCTTAGATAGCGCTCCTGCCTTCTTCATCTGCTCGATTTGCGTTGCAGACTTAATCTTGATCATAGACCGAGAGCCTCTTTGACATCCCCGTACACGGTCTCGCGAGCCTGGTCACCGTTGACCGACTTGAGCAGACCCTGGCCACGATAGTAGTCGACGAGCGGGCTCGTGGACTTCTCGTAGACGTCGAGACGGTTCTTGATGGTCTCGGGCTTGTCGTCGTCGCGCTGATACATCTCGCCACCGCACTTGGGGCAGGTGGCATCGGCAGCAGTGCCGGTGTAACCGCAGGCGCGGCAGGTGCGACGCGAAGACAGACGATCGATGATGACCTCGGGGGCCACATCGACCAGAAGGGCGCAATCGATCTCGCGACCCATGGCGGAGAGCTCGGAATCGAGCGTCACAGCCTGGGCGGTGTTGCGCGGGAAGCCGTCGAGAATGAAGCCCTGCTGGGCGTCATCGGCGGCAAGGCGCTCCTTGACAAGGTCGATCACGAGCTGGTCGGGAACGAGCTCGCCAGCGTCCATGTACTTCTTAGCCTGAATACCAAGCTCGGTGCCGCCCTTGACGGCAGCACGCAGCAGGTCGCCCGTGGAAATGTGGGCGACGCCAAACTCGGCGACGAGCTCCTGTGCGACGGTGCCCTTACCGGCACCCGGAGCTCCGAGCAATACGAGGTTCATGAGCAATCCTCCTCTAGCCTATTTAAAGAATCCATCGTAATCATACATCTTGATCTGGCCTTCGAGCTTATCGACCGTGTCGAGCACGACGCCGACCATGATGAGGATGGACGTTCCGCCAAAAGCCTGGATCAGATGGTTACCCGTGAAGGAGAAGATGATCGAAGGCACGATGGCGATGAGCGCCAAAAAGACAGCGCTGGGAAGCGTGATCTTGTTGAGCGCGTTCTTGATGTAGGCCGCGGTAGCCCTACCCGGACGCACGCCCGGAATAAAGCCGCCCTGCTTCTTAAGGTTGTCGGCCGTGTCATCGGGATTGAACACCATGGAGGTGTAGAAGTACGCGAAGAACACGATGAGGACAACGTTAAGCACCCAGTTGAGCCAACCGGTCGAAAGCGCGGAGGCAACTGCCTGAATCCAGCCGATGCCGGGGAAGAACACGGCAATCTGAGCCGGGAAGTACAGCAGCGCCGAAGCGAAGATGATCGGCACGACACCCGCGGTGTTGACCTTGATGGGCAGGTAGGTGGTCTGGCCACCCATCATGCGACGGCCAACGACGCGTTTGGCGTAGGAGACCGGGATGCGGCGCTGGCCGCGCTCAAGGAAAACAATCAGCGGAATAACCAGCAGGATGATGGCGCAGATGATCACCATGGTGATGATGCCACCGGCATTGCCCTCGGTGCTGGAGAAGATCGCCTGCGGCAGACCGGCCATGATGTTCGCAAAGATGATCAGCGACATGCCATTGCCGATACCGCGCTGGGTGATGAGCTCACCAATCCACATAATCAGCATGGCGCCCGCGGTGAGCGTGCCGACGATCATGAGGTCGAAGATGATCTCGGGAGCGCCGGCGCCATTGAAGCTGATGCCGAAGCTCTTAAAGAGGAAGAGGTAACCCACGGAGTTGAGGATTGCCAGAGCAAGGGTGAGGTAACGCGAATACTGCGTAATCTTGGTCTGACCGACCTCGCCCTCGCGGGCAAGCTCATGCAGGGAAGGCACAACGGCCTGGAGCATCTGGAGGATGATCGAGCTGGTGATGTAAGGCATGATGCCCAGCGAAAACACCGACACATAGCTCAACGCGCCGCCAGAGAAAAGATTCAGGAGGGCCATAGCACCTGCGGCGACCGAATTGTTATCGGTCGAGAAAAGGCCCAGCATCCCCTGGAAGGGAATGCCGGGCACAGGAACGTGCGCACCAATGCGGTACACGACGAGCATAGCTATGGTAAAAAGAATCTTTTCGCGCAATTCTTTGATGCGGAAAGCATTCTTAAGACCATTTAGCACGGCAGCTCGACCTTTCCGCCGGCGGCCTCGATCTTGGCCTGCGCAGAAGCGCTGACCTTGTCGACCTTGACCGTGAACTTCTTGGTGAGCTCACCATTGCCGAGCACCTTGACGGGCTCGAACTCGCTCTTGGTGATGCGAGCGGCCTTAAGAGCGGCACCGTCGATTACAGCGCCGTCCTCGAACTTACGCTCGAGACGCTCAACGTTAACAGCGGTGTACTCGATACGACGGGGGTTGCGGAAGCCCGGAAGCTTGGGCAGGCGCATAGCCAGCGGAGTCTGGCCGCCCTCGAAGCCGGCACCCTTGGTGCCGCCAGAGCGAGAGCCCTGGCCCTTCTGACCGCGGCCAGAAGTGGTGCCGTGACCCGAAGAATTGCCACGGCCGACGCGCTTGCGGTTCTTGGTGGAACCGGGCGCGGGAGTAAGATCGTGAAGCTGCATTTGCTACTCCTCTACAATCTCGACAAGGTGCTTGACCTTGAAGATCATGCCGCGGACGGACTCGTTGTCAGCAATCTCGCGAACCTCGCGGATCCTGTGGAGACCGAGGGCACGGACAGTACGGACCTGGTCCTGCTTGCAACCGTTGGTGCTGCGGACCTGCTTGATCTTGATGGTGTCAGCCATGCTTAGTTCTCCTTACCGACGAACATCTCGGAGACCGTCAGGCCACGGCGAGCCGCGACGTCCTCAGGGCTGGAGAGCTCCTTGAGGCCCTCGACGGCAGCCTTGATGATGTTGAGGCCGTTGTCGGTACCGAGGGACTTGGACAGGACGTTCTTGATGCCAGCAAGCTCGAAGAGGGGACGCACAGCGCCGCCGGCGATAACGCCGGTACCCTCGACAGCGGGCTTGATGATGATGCGGCCGGCACCAAAGTGGCCGAGAACCTCGTGCGGGATGGTGCCCTGCTCGGTCACCGGCACGTGGAACATGTTCTTCTTGGCATCGAGAGACGCCTTGGAGATGGCCAGGGGCACCTCAGCGGACTTGCCCATGCCAACGCCGACGTTGCCCTTGCCGTCGCCAACGACGACGAGAGCGACGAGGCTCATGCGACGACCACCCTTGACGGTCTTCGACACGCGGTTGATGTAAACGACGCGCTCCTCGAACTCGGAGGCCTCGCGCTGCTGCTTCTGATTACGAGCCATGTGCTACATACCTCCTAGAACTCGAGACCGGCGGCACGAGCACCGTCGGCGAGGGCCTTGACGCGGCCATGGTAGATACGGCCACCGCGATCGAAGGCGACCTTGGTGATGCCGGCCTCGATGGCACGCTTGCCAACGAGCTGACCGACCTTCTCCGCAGCCTCCTTGTTCGAGGTGTGGGTGCCCTTGAACTCGGCCTCGAGGGTCGAGGCAGAGACAAGCGTCAGGCTGGAGCCCTTGCTGTCGTCGATGATCTGGGCATAGATGTTGGCGTTAGTACGGGTCACGCGAAGACGCGGACGCTCGGAGGTACCCGAGACCTTGCCGCGAACACGACGCTGACGACGCTTGAGGCCTTCCAGCTTCGCCTTATGCTTGTTCATACGTAAACTCCTAAAAAGGTTGATCTTGCCAGCACCTGACGGGGTGCTGGTCTTATGCGAGTGAGTCGGTTACGACTACTTGGCGGCCTTACCCAGCTTGCGGCGGATGTGCTCGCCAACGTAGTGGATACCCTTGCCCTTGTAAGGCTCGGGAGGACGATGGCCGCGGATCTCAGCGGCGATCTGACCGACCTGCTGCTTGTTGATACCCTTGACGTTCACGTGGGTGTTGTCGGGAACCTCGAAGGTGATGCCCTCGGGAGCCTCGACGATCACGGGGTGCGAGAAGCCCAGGGAGAACTCGAGGTTCTTGCCCTTCTGCTGCACGCGGTAACCGACGCCGGCGAGCTCGAGCTTCTTCTCGAAGCCCTCGGAAACGCCAACAACCATGTTGTGGATGAGGGCGCGGGTGAGGCCGTGGCGGGCACGGGTCTCACGCTCGTCGTCGGGACGGGAAACGGTGAGGACGTTGTCCTCGACGTTGATAGCGAGCTTCTCAAAGACATCGAGCTCGAGCTGGCCCTTGGGGCCCTTGACGACAACGTTGTTGCCGTTGACTGCCACTTCGACTCCGGCGGGAATCTGGACAGGCTTATTACCGATACGAGACACGGTGATCTCCTTTCCTTCTACCTACCGAGCGAATTACCAGACGTAAGCGATGATCTCGCCGCCGACGTTGTGCTTGCGAGCATCGCGGTCGGTCATGACGCCATGGCTGGTGGAAATGATGGCGGTACCAAGGCCACCGCGGACGCGGGGCATGTCGGCAACGCCGGTGTACTTACGCAGGCCCGGCTTGGAAATGCGGCGGATGCCGTTGATGACCTTAGCCTTCTTGGGACCATACTTAAGCGTGATGTGCAGAGTCTTCTGGGGAACGGTGTCCTCGACATCGTAGCCCTCGATGTAGCCCTCCTCGTGCAGAACACGAGCGATCTCGACGAGCTTCTTGCTGCTCGGCATGGAGACCGTGGCCTTGTTCACAGAGTTAGCGTTACGGATGCGCGTAAGCATATCTGCGATCGGGTCTGTAAGGTTCATACAGATTCTCCTTCGTTCTTGATGAACACGTGCTCTTGGTTCTTCGCCGCCCTTAACGGCAAAGCCTTTTTAGCGCGTTTTCCCTGTTCCAAACTGATGCTTGAAACGCTGGTAGTGACTTACCAGCTGGCCTTCTTAACGCCGGGAAGCTCGCCCTTGAGTGCAAGCTCGCGGAAGCAGACACGGCACAGGCCGAACTTGCGGTACACAGAGTGCGGACGGCCGCAGCGCTGGCAGCGCGTGTACTCACGAGTAGAGAACTTCTGCTTGCGATTGCACTTGACGATCATCGATGTCTTAGCCACTTATATCCTCCTCACATAGAGTATTGTTCGCCCCAAGCGCCGCCCCCTTCTGGGAACGGCGCTCATAGGGCAGGTGAACCTATTTCTTGAACGGGAAACCGAAGGCGTCCAGAAGGGCCTTGGCTTCCTCATCGGTGTTGGCGGTGGTCACGAAAGTGATGTCCATACCACGCTGGTGATCGACGGAGTCGAAGTCGATCTCGGGGAAGATGAGCTGCTCGGTGACGCCCATGGAGAAGTTACCACGGCCGTCGAAGCTCTTGGCGGAGATGCCGCGGAAGTCGCGGATACGGGGGATCGCGACGGAGGTCAGACGATCGAAGAACTCCCACATACGGTCGCCACGCAGGGTAACCTTGCAGCCGATCGGCATACCAGCGCGCAGGCGGAAGGTAGCGATGGACTTGCGGGCACGGGTGATCATCGGCTGCTGGCCGGTGATGGCGCGCAGGTCGCGCACGGCACCGTCGATGGCCTTGGAATCGGTAGCGGCCTCGCCGACACCCATGTTCACGACGATCTTCTCAAACTTGGGGATCATCATGACGTTCTCGTACTGGAACTTGTCCTGAAGCTGCTGCTTGACCTCGTTGTTGTACTTGGTCTTCAGACGCGGCACATACTTCTCTTCTGCCATTGTTCACTCCTTCTTGGGGTTTTAAGCACGGGGCGTGGCCACGATGGGTTGTCCTCGTGCCTCCTGGCTGCATCCGCGCCGCTCATGGCATTTCGCGGTTTGGACTCGACACAGCAGGAGCCGACAAAACAATCGGTACTATACGCGCATCGAGAGCGTATTTCCAGAAAAACCTCGTCTGCCTGCACAACTCCACAACTCCCCCGCACATATTGATCCCTAGGGGACGGAGGAAAATGGCAGTTGCGGTGAAATAGGGACCGTTTGACGGCTTAACAGGCTTTAACAGTCCGTATTTCACCGCAACTCATATATGGGGATGCGATTAGCGCTTGCGGGGGACGAGCTTGGTGCGGCGCAGGTGGATCATCTCGGCAGCGATGGAGATGGCGATCTCCTCGGGGTCCTCGGCCTCGATGGCGACACCGATCGGCAGGTGCAGCTCGTCGATCTGGTCCTGCGTAAAGCCCTCCTGCTCCAGGCGGGCGCGCACAAAGGCCGTCTTGCGGCGCGAACCCAGACAGCCCAGATAGGCGGGCTTGGCGTGCATGGCCTGAATCACCACGTCAATATCGGACTTGTGACCCGCCGTGGCGACGACCACTAGGTCACGCGGGCCGATGGGGCACTGCTTGCTCAGGTTCTTGTAGTCGACCAGACGACGGTCGTAGACACCGGGCACCCATTCGGGGGTCAGTGTGCCGGGGCGGTCGTCGCAAGCCACGACGGCAAAGCCCGCCGCCGTGAGCACCCGCGCCGTCGCAGCACCCACGTGGCCGCAGCCAAAGATATAGGTCAGGCCCTCGGGGCAGAGCGTCTCGATGTGCGCCGCGGGAATCTCGGAGACCGCGTTGGTGTAGGTGACCTTACTCCCCTCCTCCACCAGCGAAAGCTCGGGGCAGCCCATTATGGTGCGGCGCGACTCCTCGCCATGGTATTCGGCAACGTCGCCTTCATGCGCACTTGCGATAAACGGTTCAAAGTCGATGACGAAGTCGCCGATGCGCCGATAGGCCAAGACGTCGGCAACCGACTGGAACAACGGTGCCTGGGTCGCATCCAGATGCAGGTAGCACAGGCAGATGGCTCCGCCGCAAATCATGCCGGTATCGGAGTTCTCGCCGCCCATGGTGTAGCGGACCAGACGCGATTTACCCCCGGCCAGCAGCTCGCGCGCCTCGTCCAGCGCAAAGAGCTCAATCTTGCCGCCGCCGATAGTGCCCGCTTGGCTGCCATCGGCAAAGACAGTCATCCATGCGCCCACACCGCGCGGGGACGACCCCGCCGTACCGGCCACTACCACCAGCTCGCACGTCTCGCCAGCACGCAGGGCGGCAAGCGCCGCATTCACAACATCGAGCTTTTCCATTGCCGCCTTCTATCCTCTAAAGACATCGGTGAGCATAGCGAGTGCCTCGAGCACGCCGCCGCCGACCGACGTCGCTTTGTCCGAAATGTAGTTGATATAGCTGGCATCGCCGCGCGGATCGACATCGGCGCATTTAAAGCCCTCAGTCACCTGCACACCGTTCGCCAAAAGCCCGCGCAGACAGCCATCGATCTGCGTGCACATGGGTGTATCGCCCGCGTAGCCAATCACGTCTCCGGCGCTCACGATGTCGCCGATTGCGCGGTCGGACCGAAACACACCGGCGGCGGGGCTGTGGATAACGCGCTCCTTGCCATAGCCGGCGATAATGCCCGGCACGCCCGTGTTGGGCTGGGGCGAACCTTGGGTAATGACACGGCCGAGAAAATGCCCGCGCATGGTCTCGACCACGGCGTCGCAGTCAACCGGCGCGGTAAAGCCCGGCCCCACGGCGATGACGGCAGGCGCCATGTCGCGCGTGGTACCTAGATTGCGCTTGGCCAAAATCGCGTCGACCACGGCAGCGGGTTTCAGCTCGCCGAGCATCTTGGCCTGGGGGTCCACCACAACGGCGGCATCTCCAGCCTCGGCAATCGCAAGCGCCTCAGCTGGCGTCTGCGCCAAGCGAGCGCGAATGCCCTCGACCTGGACCTCGCCCAGGCGAATGGCCTCGCAAAAACTGATTGTGCGACGGATGCACGTGGGAACCGCGATATCGGCCATAACGACCGACACGCCGGCGCGCACCAAGCGAGCGGCGACGCCCGTGGCGATATCGCCGGCGCCGCGAACATAAACGAGCATTCCCGGGGCACCTCCCTGTGCTACGGTTTGAGCAGAGCAAAAGCGGTTCGACCGCTACTCTGATGATTATTTATTATCACAGTATTATACGGCGGTGAACAGATGGAAACGGTTAGCGGCAATCTTGCCTCGGCGCTCAGGATCGAGCCGGGCATTACCGCGATTATCGGCAGCGGCGGCAAGTCGACCTTGCTCAAGACGCTGGGTCTTGAGCTCATGCGCGCTGGCGGCCGCGTGCTCCTCTGTACCACCACGCATATGCTTCCCGTTGCCGGCGTGCCGTGGGACGGGTCGAATCGTCGCCTGGACGCCGCGCCTTGGAAGCCGGGTGCCTCGCATGTCCCCGGCTGCACCTGCGAGGCCTGCGCGGGCCTTGCGCGCGGAAGCATCTGCCAAGCAGGTGTCTTGGACCCCGAGACGGGCAAGCTCTCCTCCCCCGCCGAGCCACTCGGCGAGCTGGCGCAGCGCTTTGACTATGTGTTGGCCGAGGCGGACGGCAGCAAGCGGCTCCCGCTCAAGGCCCACGCCGCCTGGGAGCCGGTAATTCCCGCCGCCACGGCAAACGTTGTCTGGGTCGTCGGCGCCTCGGGATTCGGCAAACCCATCAGCGAGGCCGTCCATCGCCCCGAGCTTTTTTGCGAGCTCTGCGGTTGCGAACTCACCGACATCGCCACGCCCGAGCGCGTCGCCCAGGTGCTCAATGCCGAGATGCAGGCGCTGAAGCTCAGCACCGCACGCGTCATGCTCAACCAAGTCGACACACTTGCCGACTCAACGATAGCCGACCGCTTCCAGGCAGCCCTCGGCCGCCCCGTCGTCGCCACCAACCTCAAGTAGCTGGCGCTGCCCCAGCAGGCCTATAAGTTGCGGTGGAATAGTTCCTGAAACGGCCTATTTGGCGGCTAAACAGGAACTATTCCACCGCAACTGCGGATGGAAATCCGGTGATCTTCCTGCTAGCGGGGCACGTAGCGACCGGGCTGGGCTCCGGTGGGCTCGCCGTCGCGCGCAGCCAGTACGCCGTTCACAAACACGGCCTTGGCGCGGCCGTGCGCCTCAAAGCCCTCGAGCGGCGTGTAGTCCACGGCCTGATGCTGCGTCGCGGCGCTAATCGTCCAGCGCGCCTTGGGATCCCACACGCACACGTCGGCATCGGCGCCCTCGGCAAGACAGCCCTTGTGCGGATACATGCCAAAGACGCGCGCCGGGTTCTCGCTCATCAGGCGGCACAGATCCTCGGGGCCCAGCTGTCCCTCAAAGCTCGTAGCGATCGCGACGGGGCGATGCTCCACGCCGGGTCCGCCGTTGGGAATCGCGCGGAAGTCGTCGCGCCCGCGGTCCTTTTGCCCGTGCAGGTTAAAGCTACAGTGGTCGGTCGCAATCGTATCGATCTCGCCGGCCACAAGCGCCTCGCGCAGTGCCGCACGGTCGCCGGCATGGCGCAGCGGCGGACTCATCACGTACTTGGCGCCCGCAAAGCCGTCCTCGCCCTGCTCCAAGTAGCACGTGTCGTCGAGCATCAGATACTGAGGGCATGTCTCGACATAGATGTTCTTCTGCCCGCGCGCTTTGGCAGCGCGAATGGCCTCGAGCCCCAGCTTGGTCGAAAGGTGCACCACGTTGACCGGAGCGTCCCCGGCCAAGTGCGCCAGATACAGCAGGCGGCTCACGGCCTCGGCCTCACACACGTCCGGACGGCTGAGCGCATGGCCCTCGGGCCCGTGGATACCCTGCTCAAACACGCGCTTCTGCAGCGCGTTGACCAACGTGCCGTTCTCGCAATGCACGCACAGGATACCGCCCACGCGCTTGAGCTCCTCCAGCACCTCGAGCGTCTCGGCATCGTCCAGGCGCAGATGGTCGTAGGCAAAGTAGGTCTTAAACGACGACACGCCCGCCTCGCGCATGGCCGAAAGATCGGCGCGGTTGCGCTCATTCCACTCGGCAAGCGCCATATGGAAGGCATAGTTGGCGGTGCAGGTGCCGTCGGCGCGATGATGCCACTCGGCCAAGGCATCGGGCATGGTCACGCCGCGATCGGCCGTCGCGTAGTCCACAATGGTCGTCGTGCCGCCGCAGGCAGCCGCGCGCGTGCCGGTCTCAAAGCTATCGGCTGTCCAATCCATGCCGGTCCAGCACTGCATGTGCGTGTGCCCATCGATAAAGCCCGGGAACACCCAGCAGCCCGCAGCATCCTCGACGGTATCGCCCTCGGCCGGCTCAATCGCCGCGGCAATCCGCACGATCTTATCGCCATCCATGGCAAGATCGGCGCGGCGAAGCCCCTGGGGCGTCACGAGTGCGCCGTTTTTGATGATGATCATAATTGCTCCTTATTGATTGATGCAGTTGGCCACGCGATCAAAATACGAGCAGGCGGCGATATGCTCCGTTATGCGTCGCTGTCCCTTGACGGTATCGACGTCCCACAGCTCGTAGGCACGCGCCTCGACCAGCACCACGTCGGTACGGTCCTTGAGGATCGAACCGCCGCCGTCCTTACCCTCAAGACACATAAGTGCATCGAACAGTTCCGCCGGAAAGAGCACCGGGCTCGAAGGCTCACCGTTGCACGCAAGACGCACCGGATGCTTGCGGCCACGCTCGTCAAATGCACGAACCATAGCCTCAAAAGAATCCGAACTCACGAGCGGCTGGTCGCCCGGCAAAAAGAGGCAACCTTTCCAGTTGCGTTCGACTCCCCACGAAAGGCCCGCACGGACGCTTTCGCTGCGCAGCTCGCCATCGTGCAGCACGCACGGGCAATGCTTGTCATCACAAATCTGAGCGACCTCGGGCCAACGCGTCGAAACCACAACGTCAAAGCCCCGGGGAACCGAATCAATGGTCCGGGCAATCAGCGGCTCGCCATAGATATCGGCGAGCATCTTGTTAGAGCCAAATCGCTTGCCCTCGCCCGAAGCCATAATGACGCAACCAAGTTTCATGGCGATACCTCCCCTGAAACCATCGTACCCATAACTCGCGTCGCGGGGCATCTACATCGAAAGCGCTTATCCCGCACGCCCACGATGCAAAAAGGGGCACCCCGCCGGTTGGCAGAGCGCCCCCTTTACATGGCTTACCTCAACCCAGCTTTAGGCCTGGAACCAACGGGCGGTGTTGCGCTCGTCGAGGGCCTTGAGGGTAGCGGCGGGATCGGCAACCTTCTGCAGGAACATCATGGCTGCGATGGCGTACGGCTTGTAGCTGGCCTCCTTGTACATGCCCACACGGTGCATGTCGAAGACGTCGGCGTTGACCTCGCCGTGCTCGCAGGAGACACCGGAGATGTCGGCGGGCAGCGGGTGCATAAAGATGGTGTCCTGGCCGTTGGCGGTCTTCTCCATGAGTTCGGTCGTGGAGCACCAATCCTGATGCGTAGCGTTCTGGGCGAGCAGCTCCTTCTCGAGCGCAGCGATGCCGGCGTCGTCGCCCTCGGCGTACAGGTTGGTGCGCTTCTCCATGGCGGCAAACGGAGCCCAGCTCTTGGGGATCACGATGTCGGCGCCCTCGAAGGCCTCGGCCATGGTGTTGACCTGCTTAAAGGTGGTGCCGGACTCGGCGGCGTAGCCCTTAGCGCGCTCGACGACCTCGGGCATGAGGTCGTAGCCCTCGGGGTGAGCCAGAGTGACGTCCATGCCAAAACGGGGCAGCAGGCTGATCAGCGACTGCGGGCAGGACAGCGGCTTGCCGTAAGAGGGCGAATAGGCCCAGGTGACAGCAACCTTCTTGCCCTTGAGGTTCTCGAGGCCGCCAAACTCGTTGATGAGGTAGAGCATGTCGGCAGAGGACTGCGTGGGGTGGTCGGAGTCGGACTGCAGGGAGATGAGCGTGGGACGGTGATCCAGAACGCCATCCTCGTAGGCCTGCTGGACAGACTCGGAGACCTCGGCCATGTAGGCGTCGCCCTTGCCGATGTACATGTCGTCGCGGATGCCGATGACGTCGGCCATGAAGGAGATCATGGTAGCGGTCTCGCGGACGGTCTCGCCGTGAGCGATCTGGGACTTCTTCTCGTCCAGGTCCTGCAGCTCAAGGCCCAGCAGGTTGGCGGCCTTAGAGAAGGAGAAGCGCGTACGGGTGGAGTTGTCACGGAACAGGGAGACGGCCAGACCCGAATCGAAGATCTTGGACGAAACGTTGTTCTCACGCAGTTCGCGCAGGGCGTCGGCGACGATGTAGAGCGCCTTGAGCTCATCGGTGGTCTTATCCCAGGTGTGCAGGAAGTCGCTGCCGTACATGCCCTTAAAATCGAGGCCGTTCAGCTGCTCGACGAGCTCGGTAAACTTAGCGTCCATGTAAATATCCTTTCCAAAGGTGAAACGATCGCAATGAATAGATGCGTTCCGGCATGCGCGTGTGGCTAGAACATGCAGAGCGCTATGACGAGGACCCGCTACCGTTGAGGAAGCATGGGAGATAACGACCGCGGGCCCCAAGTCAACAGGGGGTGCCGGGGACACGAGCGGCCCCCGGCTCAACAAGATCAAGGAATGGGACTAGTCGATCTTGTTGTTGGTCAGACCGGCGCGGAACACGGTGGCATCGCCATCGGCCTGGCTCGAATCGTAGAGGTTCAGGGCAGCCACATACATGGCAGCAGCGGTGACCAAGTCGTCCTTGTAGGTGACCTCGTTGGGAGCGTGAGCCTGAGACTCGGCACCCGGGCCAAAGCCCACGCAGGGGATGCCATAGCGGCCCTGGATGGAGACGCAGTTCGTGGAGAAGGTCCACTTGTCGCACAGCGGACGACCGGTGCGCTTGTCCATGCTGGGCTCGCAGCCGATGCGCTCGTCACCGAACATGGCCTTGTGGGCGTCGACGAGGGCCTTGACGTGCGGAGCGGTCTCCTTGTTGATCCACGTGGGGAAGTAAGCCTCGGTCTCGTAGACCTCGCCGGTCCAGGACGGACGGTCGTACATGTACATGGAGACCTTCACGTCGTCGCCGTACTTCTTGGCGGCCGGCAGGTTGCGGATCTCGTCCAGGCAGGACTCCCAGGTCTCGCCGGCGGTCATGCGACGGTCGATGGAGATGGCGCAGGAGTCAGCGACAGCGCAGCGGCTGGGGCTGGTGTAGAAGATCTGGCTGACGGTGCAGGTGCCGCGGCCCAGGAAGCGGGCGTCCTCGAAGTGCTCGGGGTTGTACTTGGGGTCGAGCATCTTGACGAGGCCCTTGATGTCGGTCGACTCGTCGCAGCCGTTGTTGTTGAGGGCGCGGACGTCGGCGATGATGTCGGCCATCTTGTAAATGGCGTTGTCGCCGCGGTCGGGAGCGGAGCCGTGGCAGGAGGTGCCGTGAACGTCGACGCGGATCTCCATGCGGCCGCGATGACCGCGATAGATGCCGCCGTCGGTGGGCTCGGTGGAAATGACGAACTCGGGCTTAATGCCGTCCTTGTTGTAGATGTACTGCCAGCACATGCCGTCGCAGTCCTCTTCCTGGACGGTGCCGACGACCATGATCTTGTAGCCCTCGGGGATGAGGCCCATGTCCTTCATCATCTTGGCTGCGTAGGTAGCAGAAGCCATGCCACCCTCCTGGTCGGAGCCGCCGCGGCCGTAAATGATCTCGTCGGTCTCGTAGCCCTCATAGGGATCGGCATCCCAGTTCTCGATGTTGCCGATGCCGACGGTGTCGATGTGAGAGTCGATGGCGATGATCTTGTCGCCCTCGCCCATAAAGCCCATGACGTTGCCCAGGCCGTCGACCTTGACCTCGTCATAGCCAAGGCTCTCCATCTCGGCCTTGATGCAAGCGACGACCTCGCCCTCCTCGCAAGACTCAGAGGGATGGGAGATCATAGCGCGCAGGAAGCGAGTCATATCAGCACGATGAGACTCAGCAGCAGCCTTAATGGCATCAAAATCGAGTTCTTTAGTCATAACAGTCAACCTTTCTACAAGGGTTTACCTACAGGTAGATATTTCAGATAGATCACTTGTGCCAAGCAGCGTGAGGTCGAGTACCCGGCAAGCAAGTAAACGTAGGGTGGCGGAGCATATGCTTGCTCCGTCGCGAGTTCCGCACGAGCCGGAGAGCACTTAATGTGCTCTCCGTGCGAGCAGGACTGTTCGAGCAGGGAGCAAACATATGCTCCGCCACCCGGACAGGTCATCCTGCTAGCAGGTCGGATACTCGCCCTCCCAGACGATGCGACGGTACTGATCCGGGTCCGTATCGCCCTCGGTGGAGAAGCAGAGCACGGAGCTCGTCTTGTCCAGGCCGATGAGCTCCTTGAGCTCGGCGTACTCGGGATCGAGCATGAGAGTCTCGACCAGGCCGGTGGTCACAGCGCCGGACTCGCCGGAGATGACGCGCGGGTCGCCCTTCTCGGGAGCGCCCAGGGTGCGCATGCCGCGAGCGGTGACCCAGTCGGGACAGGACACGAAGGCAGTGGTGTGGTTGCGCAGGATATCCCAGCCCAGGATGTTGGGCTCGCCGCAGCACAGGCCGGCCATGATGGAGGGCATGTCGCCGTCCACGATGCGCGGATCGCCGTCGCCGGCGGCAGCGCCCTTGTACAGGCAGGCGGCAGGCGCGCACTCAACCACGACGAAGGTGGGCGGGTTATCGGGATACAGGTTGGTAAAGTAGCCCACCACGGCGCCGGCGAGCGAGCCTACGCCAGCCTGGACAAACACGTGCGTCGGGCGGTTGATGGCCATCTCGCGCAGCTGCTCGGCAGCCTCGGAAGCCATGGTGCCGTAGCCCTCCATGATCCAGGACGGGATCTTCTCGTAGCCCTCCCAGGCGGTGTCCTGAACGATGACGCCGCGCTCGCAGGCGTCGGCCTCGGCGGCGGCCATGCGCACGCACTCGTCGTAGTTGACCTCTTCGATGGTCACCGTGGCACCCTCGGCGGCGATGTTATCGAAGCGAGGCTTGGTGGAACCCTTAGGCATGTGCACGACGGCCTTCTGGCCCAGCTTGTTGGCAGCCCATGCCACGCCGCGGCCATGGTTGCCGTCGGTGGCGGTAAAGAAGGTGGCCTGGCCAAAGTCCTTGGCAAGCTGATCGGAGGTCAGGTAGTCGAAGGTGCAGTCGGCAACGTCCTTGCCGGTCTCGTCGGCAATGTAGTTGGCCATGGCAAACGAACCGCCCAGGACCTTAAAGGCGTTGAGGCCAAAGCGATAGCTCTCGTCCTTAACGCACAGGTTGGACAGGCCCAGGCGCGCGGCCTGGCCATCCAGGCGGGCAAGCGGAGTGACGGTGTACTGGGGGAACGACTGGTGGAAGGCGCGGGCCTTCTTCACGTGGTCGAGGCTCATGATTCCCAAGTGCTTGTCATCGCTCTTGGGCATCGTGTTGCCCGCCCACTGGATCTTATCGGCCATACGGTGAACTCCTTAAGTTCTTTCTTGCCGGCCCCCGCATACGCGTTTCAGCCCATTCCCATTCATGCGACTGAACTTTTATGTGGATGCCAAACAAAAAGTTTGTTAGCACTGTTCTATCACACTTTTTGATTGGAAAACCTAACAAATTGTTTGTTGCCGTAATCGGTACCTTTTCGCCGCCGAACGGTCACCAATTAGCCTGTCTATGTATTTGTTTGCGAACAGGTGTGGTTTATGGCAAAGTGTGCCCAAACTAATTTTTAGGAAGGCACCCATGACCCCCGCACAGATTGAGTTTTACAAGCGCCTCGCACACGGTCTGGCGCTCCAATTTGGTCCCAACTGCGAAGTCGTCGTCCACGATCTGGAGACCGAGGACGTGGACCACTCCATCGTAGTGATCGAAAACGGCCACGTCAGCGGGCGCAAACTGGGTGACGGCCCCAGCCATATCGTGTTTGAGTCCATGCACGAGGGCACCACCGACGTGCACGACCGCGAGCCATACCTCACCAAAACCACCGATGGCAAGCTGCTCAAGTCCTCGACCATCTTTATCCGCAACGATGAGGGCAAACCCGTCGGCATTTTGGGCATCAACTTTGACATTACGCTCATGAAGGCTTTTGAGCGCTCGCTCGATGCCTTTACCGGCACCGGCGGCACGGGCTACACCGAGCCCGAGCCCATTACCAAAAACATCGGCGACCTGCTCGAAGATCTGCTGCGCGAGTGCGAGCAATACGTGGGCAAGCCTGCAGCCCTCATGACCAAAGATGAGCGCATTCGCGCCATTGGCTACCTCGACCGTCGCGGCGCCTTCCTCATTTCCAAGTCGAGCGAACGCGCCTGCGAGTTCTTTGGCATCTCTAAGTACAGCTTCTATAGCTACCTCAATGAGGCCAAGGCGGCGGCCGGCGACAAGTAGGCACTCGCCTGGATTGCCCCTCCCCTTTTGGGCGCGAGTTCTGGAAAGCACGAATCCAAGACCGAGCCGCTTGGGAAGTTCCATATAATCGATGTCATTGGTATTTCGAAAGGGTGGAACAGAATGGCGTTGAGCAAGGCATCATGCACCGGTCGTGGATTGATTCCGGCAATTGGTGGACATGTGCACCGCATGTTCGATGAGGGTGAAGACGACCTGTTTTCGCTGAGCCTTGACGACGTGATGAATGATCGCCCGTGGACCGCCGACGAACTCATGGGCGGCGGGGCTCGCCCGTCAAGCCCCAATCCCGCACTTGCGCCTAAGCCCGCATCTGCGCCGGCTCCTGCGCAGTCGCCTGTTTCGACGCCCGCGTCTGCGCCCACACCCACTTCGGCGCCCACGCCCACTCCCCGCCCCGCAAGCGACCCGTCCGAGACGGCGGCGTTTCTCGCTGCAGCGACGCAGAGCAAATCGCCCGACAGCACCGTTATGTACAGCGCCCAGCAGTTGCCTGTTCCTGCGGCACGCAAGCCTCCGGTCACAAGGCTCGACGAGCCCGTTGCCCATCAGGTTGCCTACGATTCCTGGGCTGCAGCCGATCTGGATGAGACCTCTACCGGCATGCCGGCGCTCGACGTTCCAGTTAACCCGCTTTTTGCCGCCAACACGAGCGCCGCGGGCTATGAGGGCGGTGCGGCATATTCCGATTATTCCGATGGCTATGCTGACGCCGGTCGCATCGAGACCGAGGATTATGGCACCACATCGAGCGATTATCTCAACGATCCGTACGCCGCCACGCCTGCACCGGAATATGACCCGGAGGCCGCGTCCGCACCGGCGTATACCAAAAGCACGGGCGAAGAGCGCTTCGCCGATTATTACGCCGAGGAAAAGGCGCTGCGTTTTTCGGAATTTCCGCAGGCAGTCAAGGTTGCCTTTATCGCCATTGTCATTGCCCTGCTCGGTGTCATTGCGTTTGAGGGATTCCGGCTGTTCTCCGGCCCCACCCAAGCGGAGTCGGAGACCCAGCAAAAAGAGAACGATGACGAGTACCTGGACATCAACACCCTCAAGGGCGACCCCAACGACGGAGACGACGAGTAGCGAGGGTTAAGGGAGGGCCGGAAGAGCCGGCGGCATGTTACGGCTCCAAAAGCCCTGCCATAAAGATGGGCAGATACAGCACGTCACCATCGCGGTGAAGATTACATTCCGCAAGTACCAGGGCGCGATCGATTCCGTAGCCCTTCGTCGCGAGCGCGTTGTCGAGCGCCGCATGGGACTTAAAGCTCTTGCCCGACTTGACCTCGATGGCAAGGACCTCCCCATCGAGCGTCTCCTCCACAAAATCGAGCTCGCCGACTTTTTTAGACGTAAAGTAGCGCAATCTGAATCCGTGGGCTTTGAGCTCTTGGGCAACGAAGCCCTCAAACGCCGCCCCCATGTTCATGCCAAAGGCGTCTTCCGCCTCCCCATCAAAAACGCCTTGGGCGACCCTTTTGGAATACGACGACATGAGCATTCCGGTATCCAAGTAAAACAGCTTGAACAGATTTCGCTGCTCCCCCAATAAAAGGGGTGCCACGGGCGCCGTTACGTTATATACGGGAAGCGCGACACCCGCCTCCGATAACCAGAGAAAATGATCTGTCACCTGCGAAAAACGTTTGACACCGTTAATCGATGACAGTTTGAATCGCTTGTTTTTGGAGCCGGCCTCGCTGGGAATCAAATCATAGATATCGCGAATAACCAAGCGTAGCTCGGGCGGAGCGTACTTTGCGATGTCATCGCGATACAGGGCATGAAGATCACGGTGGATGTTTCGGACCTCGTCGACATTGCGCGTCGCCAAGAAGGAATTGACCGCATCGGGCATGCCCCCCACCACCACATACCGATGGAACAGATTGAGCAAGCGGTCATACAGATAGCCGGGGAACTCCTTTTCGTCCTTTAGACAACCCCTAAGCATGTCAAACGCTCCGGCAGCAACGCCGCTTGCCCAGCAGAACTCCTCAAAGTCGAGCGGGTACATCTGGACCTGCTCGACATACCCCACCGGCAGGGAATCGATGCCCTCGAGCTCAACACCAAGGAGCGATCCGGTAAGGATGTATCGAAAGTCACCGCGCTGGACCAGGTATTTGATAAACGTCACCACGTTGGGGCATCGCTGTACCTCGTCGATAACCACAACGGTCTTGTTCGCAACCATCGGCTGCGTCGCAGCAATAGACATGCGCATAAGCAGGTCATCCGCGCTTTTTGCCGCCAAAAACGAATCGCGCACGGACGCGTTGGCGATAAGATCGAACGTCACGACATTTTCGAACGATTCGTTTGCAAAGACGTTGACCAAATATGACTTTCCTACCTGTCGGGCACCCTTGACCAAAAGAGCCTTGTTAGGCGACGAGGCAAGCCAAGATTCAAACCGTGCTTTCGCTTTTCTCTGCAGCATAAGCGCACCCCTTATTACGTGCCGTTTTAGCACTAGGATACACTTTTCCGTGGTTGTTATGTGCTCAAATCGACACTTTTTCGAGGTTTTAAAGTGTGTATCACGACACTTTTCCGTACTTTTACACGGGATATTTCGACATTTTTTCGAATTTAAGCCTAACAGCAGCCGGCGAAATCAAGCGCCGCCCGCGCGTCATTTCGCAAGCGCGCTTGATTTGTGTCCGCGCGCGCTGATAGACTCCACCGTGCCTGCAAGGAGCGGGCACGTTTTATCCAGAGTCGGGGTAGAGAGTTGGCTCCACGACCCCGACGCCAACCGGCCAAGAGGCACGGTGGCCCTGCCAACATCGATGAAAGGAGTCCGTATGGACAATTTCTCCGTGCGCAGTGAGCGCAACTTCCACAACCTGGCAGCCAAGCCAAAACGAATACATCTTCTGGACAAGCCGAGCGGCTACGCCTCGTCCATGGTCAAGAGCAGCCTCTCCCACCAGATGCGCTTTACGGTACAGAAGCTCGAGGAGGAGCTCTGCGTTGCTGGCAATCCGCATGTGTTGCAGATTAAGCTTCTTGGAGATGACTCGCGTGAGCCGTCCAGCTGGAAGCTCTTCGCCGACGGCGCGTGCGTTGCGGACGGATCCGGCGCCTTTGTTATGGATGCTATCGACCAGGGCATGATACAAGCCTGTAAGACATGGGGAGATCACGACGCATTTGCCGACATCGCAGAGGCAATCGTTCTAAGCAAAGCTGCATTTGATATCAAGGAGCGCGCTTATCAGATGCTTTCATATATCGCATGGACAGTTGGTCGGTTCCACGCCCAGCACCTGATCGAGGGCATGGTCGCCGCCGGGGTAGACCCGATGCTGGAAGATCTTCTCAGCGCTCCCGCGTAGATTAATCGAGCGCTCTATCGACAAAGATGCATCTACCATAACGGCATGGGGCGTGCTCGCCTTGTACCGACCCCAACCAATCCCGTCGGCGCGACTGCAGCCTCAAACAACCACCGGCACCATCCATCCGCACACGAGAGGCGATGGGCACAGGCGAACCCCTCAACCTCGCTATTCGTAAACTTCATCAGTGTTTCCACATCCCCATCAAAAGAATCCGAAAGACATCCCCCGTTAATAAAACGCTTCTGAACATCTCACTCTGCAGGCAAAGCCGCACCGGAGTGATGCGGAGGTCTGCGCGGGGTTTCACGGGTTCCCTTGACGCGGCCCAGCGGAAGTGCCACCCGGCATCCCTTCCATAACGCACGGGTAAACAAAGGGAAATAGCGCCACCCACCGTGCAAGGAAGGACGCCACCATGGATCTCACGAAAACGGCTAGAGAAATTACCCGTCTCATGCTCCCCTACCTGACCACGCAGCAGAACCGCCAGCTCAAAAAGGTTTTATCGCACTGCCTTTTCGATGAAAGCCAATTAGCTGAAGACTGCGGCGACGGTGAAAGCGAATCATTCCTGGATCTTTTTCTGTCTGCAAAACGCCTCGAAGGCTGCTCGGATAGGACCATCTCCTGCTACGAAACCACCATCAATAAAATGCTTGAATCATTCGATACACCAGCTTGCGACCTGGGAACCGAAGAGATTAGGTCCTATCTTTCCGACTATCAGCAAAAAGCCGGCGTCAGTCGCGTCACCGTCGACAATGTCCGAAGAATCATCTCAAGCTTCTACTCATGGCTCGAAGACGAGGACCATATCATTAAGAGCCCGGTTAGACGCATTAAAAGAGTCAAGGCTCCGCAACCCATAAAGGAAACGTATAGCGATGAAGTCGTTGAGATTCTTTGCGATAACTGCGGGTCGCCCCGAAACCTTGCCCTGATCGACCTGTTGCGCTCCACGGGCATGCGTGTGGGCGAACTTGTCTCGTTGGACAGGAGCTCCATCGACACCATCAATCGTGAGTGCATCGTACACGGCAAGGGAAATAAGGACCGCATCGTATATTTTGACGCAAAGACTAAAGTCCATATTGAGAATTACCTGTCAACCCGAATGGACAGCTCGGAAGCACTCTTCGTGTCGAGCAAGGCGCCACACGAGAGGCTGCAAATTGGCGGCGTCGAGGCGCTGCTTAGAAAACTGGGGCGCGAGCTTGATTTAGGAAGGGTCCACCCTCATAAGTTCAGAAGAACGCTTGCTACAAAGGCAATCGACAAAGGAATGCCCATCGAACAAGTCCAGGTGCTCCTTGGCCATAAAAAAATAGACACCACATTAAGGTACGCGATGGTCGACCAGCGCAACGTCAAAGCATCCCACCGCAGGTACCTAACTTAAATTTCGATTTGTCGACCTGGGCGACGAAGTCGGTGAACTCCTCCTGGAGTTCGAGCGGGGGAACTATAATGCTCGTCCTTCCAATTACGTTTAGATGGAGGTGTTTTACAGCAATCCCCTTAACGCCGCCTGTAAATTGGTCCTGCACTCTTGCGCTTTTTAGTTGTTCTCGTAGGAATACTCCATCAAGAATGTCGCGACGGTATTTGAGGACAGCGAGACTTTCGAATAGACCGATTGGAAAATCGACATCGACAATAGCCGGCATACCAAGTGATCCGCTTTTTGTAAGAAGCACATCGCCGATTTGGGTTTCACAACGTTTTTGAATGGACTCATATTCATCCGTGCTTATATGCTTGATGTCGCTGAAATCTAGCTTGCCATCTGATGTGACATTCTTCGCAGAAATGAATGCAATTCCAGCTTCTTGATATTGGGGCGTTTTATGGGTGCCATCAGTAATTTTCGTGCATGCTTGCGAGAGGGGAATCAGCGGAAACTCTTTCTTGGAAAATATTTCGACAAATTGTGATTTGACGACGTCGTCGCAGGTCGTGAGCAGCTTACGATAATGCCCCTTGAGGCTCTCGGCTTCCGAGAGGATGCCGGCAAGCTCGCGTTGTTTTCCCGGCGAGGGCAAGTCAAATTCCAAGGTCCGGAGATCTTTCCAGTTTGCCGTCGGCGAAAGAGAGCCGACGGAGACCCGTATTGCCTCGTCAAGGAACATGTCGGAGCTGATGAAAAACGGGAAGAACATCGGATCGACGACATCGGCCTTCGGGCGCAGCACCATCCCGTGAGCCGAGAAGATGCCATCGAAGGGTGCTATGCCGACCTTCTTCTGATAGGCCCTTCGGCGGCCGAACAGGACATCGCCTTTCTTCATGAGCAGTTTGTCGCCCTTGGGAGTAATCTCGGCGCCCCAGCGGGTCACCTCAAGAGTGCCCGGATCAAGGTGCTCCAGTCCAACGTACCGGTTGCGATCGCTTTCCTCGGGTTTTTTCTTGGCGGTGCTGTTCTCGGCTATCTGGTCGAATCTATACCTTGTCATGCCGCGCACCCCCAGCAGCTAAATTGTGATTTACAAGCTCAGACCGTCTGAATGAACGACGATGCGCAGGAGATTTACCGCAACAAATATGACGGTATAATCACTAGAGCTGTAATTTCATTTTTTGAGCTCATAGGTACCTGAATGCCAGAAGAACCAATAAGCAAATCCGAGCTGGGAAACCACCTGCTCGGGGCCTGCGACATCCTGCGCGGCCCTATCAACCAAGACGAATACAAGAGCTATATCACGCCGTTGCTTTTCTTCAAGCGAATCTCCGACGTCTACGACGAGGAAAGTGCTGAGGCCCTAGAGTTTTCAGGGGGAGACAAGGACTATGCCGCCTTACCCGAGAACCACAGCTTTGAGGTGCCAGAGGGCTGCCACTGGCAGGACGTTCGCAACACCGGCACGAACGTCGGCAAGGCAATCGTCGATGCAATGGTCGGAATCGAGCGCGCTAACCCCGATACCCTCAGCGGCCTCTTCAGCAGCTTCGACGACGCGAGCTGGACGGACAAGGGCAAGCTCTCCGACGAACGCCTGAAAGACCTCATCGAGCATTTCTCTGCAAAGAAGTTCGGCAACAGTAGCTATAACGCCGACATGATGGGCGACGCCTACGAG
This sequence comes from Collinsella sp. AM31-2AC, assembly GCF_003469285.1. NCBI lineage: Bacteria > Bacillati > Actinomycetota > Coriobacteriia > Coriobacteriales > Coriobacteriaceae > Collinsella > Collinsella sp. AM31-2AC. The sequence continues at coordinate 3,051 of NZ_QSJB01000008.1, read as the reverse complement.
TACCTGATCAAGAAGTTCGCCGACATGCAGAAGAAGAACGCCGGCGAGTTCTACACCCCGAGGGAGATCGTGAAGATGATGGTCTCCCTGCTCGAGCCAAAGCCCGGAGAGACCGTCTATGACCCCGCATGCGGCACGGGCGGCATGCTCATCGAGGCAGTACGTCAGATGGACAACTCGAGGCTCGCCTACGGCAAGCTCTACGGCCAGGAGAAGAACCTAAGCACGTCTGCCATAGCACGCATGAACCTCTACCTCCACGGTGCGAAGGACTTTCGCATCACCCAGGGGGACACCCTGCGCGACCCCGCCTTCCTTGCCGGGAATGCCCTCAGGACATTCGACTGCGTCCTCGCCAATCCGCCCTTCTCCCTTAAGAACTGGGGATCCGCAGAGTTCTCCTCGGACCCGTGGGGCCGCAACATCTGGGGCGTCCCCACGGACAAGTCGGCGGACTTCGCATGGGTGCAGCATATGGTCTGCTCCATGGACGAGAAGAGCGGTCGCTGCGCTGTAGTGCTGCCCCAGGGCGCACTGTTCCACGGCGGCAAGGAGGGCACCATCCGCAAGGAGTTGCTCAAGTCGGACAAGGTCGAGGCAGTGATCTCGCTCGCGAGCGGCGTCTTCTACAGCACCGGTGTCTCCGCCTGTGTGCTGTTTCTCAGAAACGAAAAACCCGCCGAGCACCAAGGGCATGTCTGCATCATCGACGGCAGCAAGATCTTCACTGCTCAGCGCGCGCAGAACGTGATCTCGGAAGAGAATGCGCAGGAGATGCTCTCCCTCTATCGCTCCTACGAGCCCGTCGTCGAAAAATGCGCCATAGCAACGCTCGCTGACATCGAACGCGAGGGATACGTGCTCTCGGCGAACAACTACGTCGAAAGAAAACGCGAGAAGGTCGAGCCGCCGACGGAGACAAGAAAACGCTTCTACGACCTCCTCCAGCAAACGAAGGAATCCGAGGAGAGGCTCCTCGATCTGCTAACGAAGGGAGGCTATGTCGATGGAGAGTAGAATCCCCCAGGAAGAGCTAAACAACCATCTATGGAACGCGGCCGTTCTGCTACGCACCTACATCGATGCCGGGTCGTACAAGCAGTACATCTTCCCGCTACTGTTCTTCAAGCGTCTCTCCGACGTCTACGACGAGGAGACCGCCGAAGCGTTGGAAGCCTCCGGCGGAGATGCGGAGTTCGCAGCCCTTCCCGAGAACCACAGCTTCGCAATCCCGGACGGCGCCCACTGGTGCGATATCCGTGAGGCAACGGAAAACGTCGGTAAGGCGATCGTAGGCGCCTTCCGCGCCATCGAGACGGCCAACGGCTCCAAGCTGCGTGGCATCTTCGGCGACGCCGCCTGGACTAACAAGAAACGACTTCCCGACCGCCTGCTCAAGGACCTCATCGAGCACTTCAGCGCTATAACGCTCTCCATCGCCAATTGTCCCGAGGACGAACTCGGTCAGGGCTACGAGTACCTCATCAAGAAGTTCGCAGACGACTCAGGGCACACGGCACAGGAGTTCTACACCAACCGCACGGTCGTCCATCTGATGACCGAGATCCTCCAACCCAAACCGGGCGAGTCCATCTACGACCCCACCTGCGGCAGCGCCGGCATGCTCATCTCCTCCATCGCCCACCTCAAACAGCACGGAGAGGAATGGCGCAACGTTCACGCCTACGGACAGGAGATCAACCAGCTATCCTCCGCCATCGGACGCATGAACCTATTCCTGCACGGCGTCGAGGACTTCGAGATTGCAAACGACGACACGCTGCGGCACCCAGCCTTCCTCGAGGCGGGAAAGCTACGCACCTTCGATATGGTGCTCGCTAATCCTCCCTATTCGATCAAGCAATGGGACCGCGAGGCGTTCGCGTCGGACCCCTACGGCCGCAACTTCCTCGGCACCCCGCCGCAGGGGCGGGCCGACTATGCCTTCATACAGCATATCCTCAAGAGCATGGACCCGAGGAGTGGAAGGTGCGCCATCCTTCTTCCCCATGGCGTACTCTTCCGCAACGAGGAATCGGAGATGCGCGAAAGGCTCGTGAGAAGCGATCTCGTTGAGGCGGTCATCGGACTCGGCGCAAACCTCTTCTTCAACTCGCCCATGGAGGCCTGCATCCTCATCTGCCGCAGCGAGAAAGCGCCGAATCGAAGCAAGAAAATACTGTTCGTAGACGCCTCTGCCGAGGTAACCCGCAAGAACGCGCAAAGCTACCTTGAGCCTCAACACATCAAGAGAATCGTCGGTGCCTACCGATCTGACGAGGACATCGAAGGCTTCTCATCCCACGCATCGTTTAGTGAGCTCGAGGACAACGCCTTCTCGCTCTCCATCCCTCTGTACGTGAAGCCCGCCAATGATGAAAATGCTGACGATAGAAGCATCGAGGAGACGGTAGAAAGCTGGAGAGCCGCCTCCACAGAGGCCGCGTCCCTGCTCGATAATATTGCTGCGAAATTGCATGAAAACGATGGTGAGTAACATGACCCACGTTTGCCTGGGCGATGTGGCCCGCGAAATAAAACAGAAGGTCCCTGCGGGGCAAGAGCTGCCGACGGTCGGCCTTAAGCATCTAGACCCCGGCGAGGTCGAACTCGCCCACTGGGACGAAGGTGTCAGGACCACCTTCACTAAGGCTTTCTCAAAGGGGCAGGTGCTATTCGGGCGTCGTAGGGCCTACCTACGTAAAGCAGCCGTCGCCCCATTCGACGGAATCTGCTCCGGAGACATCACCGTCATCGCCCCCAAGGACAACCTCTCTCCGAGACTGCTCCCGTTCATCATCCAGAATGACGCCCTATTCGAGCACGCCGTCACCAATTCGGCAGGCTCCCTCTCGCCAAGAGTCAAGTGGCAGAGCCTTTCGCAATTTGAGTTCGAGCTCCCCAACATCGCTAAGCAAGAAGAACTTGCCGACATACTCTGGACCGCACAAGAAACGCGGTCTCACTACAAGCAGCTGCTTACAGCCTGCGACGACGTCGTCAAATCACGGTTTGTCGAGATGTTTAGAACCAAGACGCACGCATCATGGC
>NZ_QSJB01000007.1:0-122931 GCF_003469285.1 Collinsella sp. AM31-2AC | reverse complement strand
ATCGGGACTTGCAGCGACGGACCTCGGGACGCTCTTACACCACGTCTGCGCGCCACCAAGTACTTGGACATATGTTGCGTAATACTGCATTTTTTGCAAAAAAATAATGCTACAAGGCTTGTGACAGTACTCATATTTGACGTTTTTTGCCCACGACCCCTTATTGCGTGGACGAATCAGTTGCAAAACGGGCTCCAAAGCGTCCCTCGCAAACAAAAAGCCGGGGCCCGCGCGATGCGGACCCCGGCTCAATACCATGACGATATGTCGGTTACGCTCTACACGTAGAACAGGATGTCGTCGTAGGTCGGGACCGGCCAGTAGTCGGCGGCCACGATCTCCTCCATGGCGTCCACGGCAGCGCGCAGCGTATCCATAGCGGGAACAACCTCGTGCGCGTACACGTTGGCCTGCTCCTGGCCATCGAGGGTCTCGGCCTTCTGGTGCACGGCATCGAGAGCCTTGATGGAATCGTTGATGGCGGTGATGCCGTTGCAGAGCTTGTTGAGCGTGTTCTGCTCGCACTGCATGGCAGCGTCGGCACCGGCGGCGCGGATTGTCTCCAGGCCCTTAGCGACCTTGGTGGCATAGGCGGTGATGACCGGACGATAGGTACGACGTGCCTCGCGAATCATCGTGGTGGCCTCGATGTTCATGAGCTTGTTGTACTTCTCGAGCTTGCAGTCGTAGCGGCACTGGGCCTCGGCGCGGGTCAGAACGCCCGTCTCCTCAAAGAGCGCGATGGCCTTATCGGAAACAAAGGCGGGCAGAGCATCGGCCGTGGTCTTGTTGTTGGCGAGGCCTCGCTTCTCGGCCTCGACGGGCCACTCCTCGGAGTAACCGTCGCCGGAGAACAGGATGCGCTGGTGATCGGTCAGCACCTTCTTGCAGTACTCGAGCGCGGCGTCCTGGAACTTATCCTCGGGCGTACCCTCGAGTGCGTCGGCGAAAGACTTGAGCGACTTGGCCACGGCAGCATCGAGCACCAGGTTGGAGTCGGAGACGTTCTGCTCGGAGCCGCAGGCACGGAACTCGAACTTGTTGCCGGTGAAGGCGAACGGGGAGGTACGGTTGCGGTCGGTGTTGTCCTGCATCAGCTTGGGCAGGGTATCGGCGCCTAGGTCAAGCACGCCGCGCGTGGCATGGACGGAAGCCTTGCCATCGATGATCTTCTCGACGACCTCGGTGAGCTGGTCGCCCAGGAAGATGGACATAATCGCCGGAGGAGCCTCGTTGGCGCCCAGACGATGATCGTTGCCGGCCGAGGCAACGGAGGCACGCAGGAGTTCCTGATAGTTATCGACGGCCTCGATCACCGCGGTGAGGAAGACGATGAACTGCAGGTTGTCGAGCGGGGTGTCGCCCGGGTCGAGCAGGTTCTCGGACTCGGTGCCAAGCGACCAGTTGTTGTGCTTGCCCGAACCGTTGATGCCCTCAAAGGGCTTCTCGTGCAGCAGGCAGACCAAGTCGTGACGGGAGGCGATGAGCTTCATCTTCTCCATCATGACCAGATTCTGGTCGATGGCCTCGTTGACCTCGCCGTAGACAGGGGCGAGCTCATGCTGGCAGGGAGCGACCTCGTTGTGCTTGGTCTTGGCAGGAATGCCAAGCGCCCACAGTTCATCGTCCAGGTCCTTCATATAGGACGAGACGGTGGGGCGGATAGCGCCAAAGTAGTGCTCCTCGAGCTCCTGGCCCTTGCAGGGAGCAGCACCAAAGAGGGTGCGCCCGGTGATGACCAGGTCCCTGCGCTTGCGGTAAGCGTCCTTCTTGATCAGGAAGTACTCCTGCTCATCGCCCACGGAAGGAACGACCTTCTTGGGGGTCTTACCAAACAGCGCCAAAACGCGCTTGGACTCACGCGAGAGTGCGGTCATGGAGCGCAGCAGCGGGGTCTTCTTGTCCAGGGCCTCGCCCGTGTAGGAGCAAAAAGCCGTGGGGATGCACAGGACATCGTCCTTGATAAAGGCGGGGCTGGTGGGATCCCAAGCGGTGTAGCCACGGGCCTCGAAGGTGGCACGCAGGCCGCCGTTGGGGAAGCTGGAGGCGTCCGGCTCGCCCTGGATGAGGTTCTTGCCCGTAAACTTGGTAATGGCGGTGCCGTCGTGGTTGGGCTCGAGGAAGCTGTCGTGCTTCTCGGAAGTAATGCCCGAAAGCGGCTGGAACCAGTGCGCGTAGTGCGTCGCGCCCTTGGAGATGGCCCAGACCTTCATGGCGTGGGCAACGGCGTTGGCCACATCCAGGTCGAGCGGCTCACCGTCCTCGAGGGTTGCAGCAAGGCGCTTCCAAATGTCCTTGGGGAGGTAGTCCTTCATGACTTCCTCAGAGAACACCATGGTCCCGAAGCGGTCAGTAAGTTCGGCCATACGGAACTCCCTTCGTATCGGCACCGCGTGAGAAGCGGTGTTGATTACTAACGAACGAGTCATAGATTAGGCTCGTCGTGTTTCCGCAACATTACCGTTATGTTGCTGTCACGAAACCAATCAATGAGGTTACCGCATCGCGGCGGCGTTGCCGCCCTCAACAGCCAATCAACTGTATAAATTGCAGACCTCTCCCCATGGTTTAAGGGTAGTCAATTTGGGATGGGGCTCTATTAACTGGTATTTCGCATCAGATACCAGTCTTTATAGCCCCATCCTAGATTGACCGCTCTGCTATAGGGAATGCCGATAGCAAGGCATCTTTGATTGGTATCCTCAAATAACGAGTGAAACTCCACCGTGACACAGTGGTGCTGTAGAATCCTTACAACACATCACACTATTACGTATCTAGAGGAGCACGATATGCGCGTCGACGAGGTTTTTAAGCAGGCAGCATCCCAGGGCACCGCGCCCATTTCGTTTGAGATGTTCCCGCCCAAGGGCGAGCTGACCCTCGACACGGCTCGCGAAGTGGCAGGCAATCTGTGCAAGCTTTCGCCGAGCTTTGTCTCGGTCACCTGCTCGGCCGGCGGCTCGGGCAACGGTGCCACCACCGCTCCCATCGCGCATATGATTACGAGCGAATTCGATACACCCTCGGTGGCACACCTTACCTGCGTGGGCCGGTCGCACGCCGATATCGCCACCAAGATCGACGAGTATCGCTCGGCCGGCGTGGAAAACATCCTGGCCCTGCGTGGCGATCTCCCTGCCGGCGCGACCGAGGACGACAAGCCCGCCTCGGACTACGCCTACGCCCGCGACCTCATCCCCGAGCTCGTCGACGCCGGCTTTTGCGTGGGCGCCGCAGCCTACCCCGAGGGCCACATTGCCTGTGAGGATCTCAACCTCTCGGTCGAACACCTCAAGCAAAAACAGGACGCCGGCGCGAGCTTCTTTGTGACGCAGCTCTTCTTTGATAACGAGTGCTTCTACCGCTTCCGTGAGCTTGCCGACAAGGCCGGCATCACCGTGCCCATTACCGCGGGCATCATGCCGTTTATGGGCAAGTCGCAGATCAGCCGCATGGTCTTTATGTGCGGCGCGTCGCTGCCCTCCCCCGTCATCAAGATTCTTGCCAAGTACGAGAACGACCCCGAGAGCCTGCAGGCAGCCGGTGTAGATTATGCCGCCCGCCAGCTTTGCGACCTCAAGGAGCACGGCGCCGACGGCCTGCACCTGTACACTATGAACCGTCCTGCGATCGCCGCGACCATTATGGAGCGCCTAGGGTAATGGAAAAACCGTACATCGATACAACCGCTGTCGAAGTGCCGGCCGACCTTGCGTCGCCGGCGCTTTACCGTGTCGATGCTGCGCACCATCCCCGTGTCGACCGTGCCGAGATGCTGCGGTATCTGGGTTACGGCGGTCAGCAGATTGAGCCCGAACTGTCACGACGTATTGAGCTTGTCGTTGAACGTCTGGAACTGGACATTGAGCCCCGTGGCGTGCGCCGCGTGTTTGCCGTCGATGCCACGGGCGTGGACGAGCAGGGAGAGCCCAGCATCCGCCTGGTCGGCACCAATGTTGAGCTGCGAGGTCGCGATATCTATCGACATCTCAAAGATGCCCGCTTTGCCGCGCTCATGGCATGCACCCTCGGCATGGACGCCGAGCGTCGCCTGCGCACCACGGGAGCCCAGCAGCCCCTGGAGGGAGCCGTGCTCGACGCCGCATGCTCTGCCTATGTAGAAGCCGCCGTCGAGCAGATGGACCAGCAGGTCAAGGCTGCGGCCGCCGCACACGGACTCGCCGGCAACTGGCGCTTCAGTCCCGGCTACGGCGACTGCCCGCTTACGGCACAGCGCTCAATCGTGGACGCGCTCAACGCCACGCGGCTCATCGGGCTTACCGTCACGCCCACCAGCCTGCTCATGCCCACCAAGAGCGTGACCGCGGTGATCGGTCTGTTCGACGGCGAGGTCCACGACGCCCAGAGCCGCCCCACCTGCAATATCTGCCGCATGCGCGAGCACTGTCGCTTCCGCGCCGCCCACACCACCTGCTATTCCAGCCATTAGGAGCCCTCGATGTTTACTCCGCTTATCACTCATGATTCTGACGGCACTGCATTGGCGGCACCCGTTGATGCCGCACGTCGCAACGGTGCCACGTACAAGACGCGCACGATCGACGATCTGCGCATTAAGGACGATCGCCTGCGTGCGGCCATCGAGGGCACGGGGCATCTGCTGTTCGACGGCGGCATGGGCACCATGCTGCAGGCGGCCGGCATGAAGGCCGGAGCCCTGCCCGAGCTGCTCAACTTTGAGGAGCCCCAGGTCATTACCGACATTCAGCGACAGTACGTCGAGGCCGGCTGCGACGTGATCACCGCCAATACCTTTGGCGCCAACGCCCACAAGCTCGACGGTACCGCCACCGTGGCAGATGTCTTTGCCGCCGCTGTCGCCTGCGCCCGCGCAGCCGGTGCCCACTACGTCGCCGGCGATATCGGCCCCATCGGCGCGCTGCTGCGCCCCTTGGGTACCCTCAGCTTCGACGAGGCCTACGACCTCTTTGCCGAGGAGGTGCGCTCTGGCGTCGCCGCGGGTGTGGACCTCTTTATTATCGAGACTATGACCGACCTGGCCGAGATCAAGGCGGCAGTCCTCGCCTGCCGCGAGAATTCCGACTTGCCCGTCTTTGCCACCATGACCTTTGAGGAAGACGGCCGCACCTTCTTGGGCACGAGCCCCGAGGTCGCCGCCATCACCCTCGACGCCATCGGCGCCGACGTTTTGGGCATCAACTGCAGCCAGGGCCCGGCCGAGCTCCGAGGACTCGCCGCGCGTATGCTCACCGTTACGGACAAGCCCGTTATGGTGCAGGCCAATGCGGGACTGCCCCGCGTGGACGATGACGGCAATACCGTCTTTGATATCCAGGCACCCGAATACGCCGAGGCCGTCGCCGGCATGATTGAGGACGGCGTGAGCGTCGTGGGCGGCTGCTGCGGCACCACGCCGGCGCACATGGCCGCCTTGCGCACGCTTATCGATAACCACACGCCCAGTCCGCGCCACCGCAAGCCCAGCATGTCGGTCACAAGCGCCCAGACCGTGGTGGACCTCCCCTGCGACGGCCACAAGATTGCCGTCATCGGCGAGCGCATCAATCCCACCGGCAAAAAGCGCCTGCAGCAGGCCCTGCGCGACGGCGACCTGGACTACGTCGTGAGCCAGGGCATCAGCCAGCAAGAACAGGGCGCCGACATCTTGGACGTTAACGTGGGCCTGCCCGAGATCGACGAGGTCAAGATTATCCAGCAGGCGACCGAGCAGCTCCAAGGCTCCACGCTGTTGCCGCTGCAGATCGACTCCACCGATCCCGCCGCCGTCGAGGCCGCCGTACGCCGCTACGCCGGCAAGCCCATCATCAACTCGGTCAACGGCAAGCAACAGATCATGGATGAGATCTTTCCGTTGGTTGCCCACTACGGCACCAACGTCGTCGGCCTTACGCTCGACGAAGGCGGCATCCCCGATACCGCCGAGGCCCGCTTCGCCATCGCCGAGCGCATCGTGGCCGAGGCCGCCCGCTACGGCATCGGCCCGGACCGCATCCTCATCGACTGCCTGGTCATGACCGCCTCGACCAATCAACGCCAGGCCGAGCAGATTCTGCGCGCCATGTCCCTGTGCAAGGAGCGCCTGGGCGTCAAATGCGCGCTTGGCGTGTCGAACATCAGCTTTGGCCTGCCCGCCCGCCCGCTGCTGGGCTCGGTCTTTTTGGCTGCCGCCTTCGGCGCGGGCCTGGACGCCCCCATCATGAACCCGGGCTCCAAGCGCTTTATGGACACCGTCTACAGCTATCGCGTCCTGAGCGTTGAGGACGAGGGCTCGACCGGATACATCGAGCGCTATGCCGGCTGGACCGATCCGTACAAGATCGCCGCCAACCCGGCAGCAGCTCAGGCCGCATCGACCGACACCGTGCCCGCCGCTGGTGTCACCAGCACCGACGGCAACGACGACCCCATCCGCCACATGGTCGTCTCGGGCCGCAAAGGCGAGATCGCTGCCGAGACCGAGCGTCTGCTAGCAGACCACGACGCCATGGACCTCATCAACAATCACTTTATCCCCGCCCTCGACGAGGTGGGCGTCCTCTTTGACCAGGGCAAGTTCTTCTTGCCGCAGCTCATGGCCTCGGCCGAGGCCGCACGCGTGGGCTTCGACACCATTAAGCGCCTGATGCCCGCCGGCGAGATTGCCGACAAGGGCAAGATCTGCGTGGCCACCGTCAAGGGCGACATCCACGATATCGGCAAGAACATCGTCAAAATGCTGCTCGACAACTACGGCTACACCGTCTTTGACCTGGGCCGCGACGTCGATCCGCAGGAGGTACTCAAGACCGTCAAGGAGCGCGATATCAAACTCGTCGGCCTCTCGGCGCTTATGACCACCACCGTCGTCGCCATGGAGGAGACCATCAAGCTGCTCCATGCCGAGGTTCCGGGCGTCAAGATCATCGTGGGCGGCGCCGTGCTCACCCCCGAATACGCCAAGCAGATCGGCGCGGACTACTACGCCAAGGATGCCGCCGAAAGCGCGCGCATCGCCGAAGAGGTCTTTGGGCAGTAACACAACGGAAACAACCGAGCACCAAAACGTGCCGCATGCGCCACTTGGCACGTGCGGCACGTTAGAATAGATAAGACTATGCTCGTTTTGGCAGATAGGAGCGCAAGGATGGCGATCACGCCCGCAGAAATCGCGGAAACCCGCGGCATGGTTGAGGAGCAGAACCTCGACATCAGGACCATCACCATGGGTGTTTCGCTCATGGGTTGCGGTGACGAGAACCTCGACCGCATGTGCACGAAGATCTACGACCACGTGACGCACACGGCTGAGCATCTGGTCGAGACCGCCGAGAACCTCGAGCGCGAGTACGGTATCCCCATCGTCAACAAGCGCGTTTCCGTCACCCCGGTGGCACAGATCGCCGCATGCTGCAAGGATGAGGACCTCACCCCCATCGCGCATGCCCTCGACCGCGCGGCCGAAACGCTCGGCATCGATTACCTGGGCGGCTTCTCCGCACTCGTCCAGAAGGGCATCGGCGACGCCGACCGCCGCGTCATCCAGTCCATCCCCCAGGCGCTCGCCACCACGAGCCGTGTCTGCTCCAGTGTCAACGTCGCCAGCCTGCGCGCCGGCATCAACATGGACGCCGTGCTTATGGCCGCCCAGACCATCATCGATGCCGCTAAACTCACGGCCGACCAGGATTCCGTCGGCGCTTCCAAGTTTGTCTGCTTTGCTAACATGGTCGAGGACTCCCCGTTTATGGCGGGCGCCGTCCACGGCGGTGGCGAGGCCGACGCCGTCATCAACGTAGGCGTCTCGGGCCCCGGCGTTATGGCCGCAGCCCTGGAGACGCTGCCCGATTCCGCATCGATGATGGAAGTCGCCGAAAAGATTAAGCAGACCGCCTTTAAGATCACCCGTGCCGGCGAGCTCATGAGCCGCGAGGCCGCCCATCGCCTGGGTGTCGAGAAGGGCATCGTCGACCTGTCGCTGGCTCCCACGCCTGCCATCGGCGACTCCGTCGCGCGCATCCTCGAGATCATCGGCGTGGGCACCTGCGGTGGCCCGGGCACGACCTGCGCGCTCGCCATGCTCAACGATGCCGTCAAGAAGGGCGGCGTCATGGCCAGCTCCAGCGTGGGCGGTCTCTCCGGCGCTTTCATCCCCGTGTCCGAGGACGCCGGCATGATCGCCGCCGTCGAAGCCGGCGCGCTTTCGCTCGAGAAGCTCGAGGCCATGACCTGCGTGTGCTCCGTCGGCCTGGACATGATCGCCATCCCCGGCGACACCCCGGTCGAGACCATCGCCGGCATCATCGCCGACGAGATGGCCATCGGCGTCATCAACAACAAGACCACGGCCGTGCGCGTGATTCCCGCCATTGGCAAGGGCGTGGGTGACTGCGTCGAGTACGGCGGCCTGTTCGGCCGTGCGCCCATCATGCCGGTGAACCCCAACGCCGGCACCGTGCTCGCCCACCGTGGTGGACGCTTCCCGGCACCGCTGAATTCGCTGAAGAACTAGCTGAGGGGGACTGGCGAGGAGTCCCGGGGGAGGGCAAATATATAAGGTCGCCTGCTCGGACAGTCCTGACTCGCACGGAGAGCACATTAAGTGCTCTCCGGCTCGTGCGGAACTCGCGATCGACCTTATATATTTGCCCTCCCCGGGGCTCCCGCACTTCTCAACCTTGGCTGAGTTCCATCCCGGGTGCAGTTGCTTCGCTCCTGCACCACATGGTTGATGCGGTGGTTTGGCGTTGGATCGGTTCTTTCTGATATATGCTGGTTGCGGCTCTTCTTTTGAGGGGGAGTCGCTTTTTTGTTGTGAGGGGGATGGCCCGTGGCTGATGGTGTAATTCAATCTGAGCTTCTTTCTGCTGATTGGAATGGCGAATGGATGCGTCTGCAGGCTGATCGGCATCGGGCTGATGATTCTTTTGAGTGGGATAAGCGGGCTCGGCATTTTCGTCCGCTGGAGACTGCCCCGTATGCTCGGGATTTTATAAAACTGCTGGCGCTTGAGCCTGGCGAGTCGGTGCTCGATATGGGGTGCGGGGCTGGGTCGATTGCTATTCCGCTTGCTCAGGCTGGGCATCCTGTGATTGCTGCTGACTTTTCCCCTGCTATGTTGGGCACGCTTGATGCTGGCATTGAGTTCTATGGGCTCAAGGATCGCATTACACCGCTTGAGCTTGCTTGGAATGACGATTGGGATCTGGTTGGGCCGGTTGCCAAGGCTGTAGATGCTGCCTTTGCGAGTCGCTCGGTTACTACGAACGACCTGAAGGGGGCACTTGTCAAGCTTGATCGAACGGCTCGTCGGCGTTGTGCTGTCACGATGGTCGCCAACTCCAGCCCGCGCTATGACCTGCACCTGATGAACGCCATCGGCGCCTCGGTTACCCGCAGCAACGGATTTGTATATGCCTTTAACATCCTTATTCAGATGGGTGCGCTGCCGCAGGTCACGTATTTTGAATCGCCCCGTCGCGACACCTTCGATAGTCTCGAGGCGGGCGTGGCGGATTTTTCTCGCATGCTCGAGCATGGCAACGAGGACAAAATCGACCGCCTGCGCAACTATATCGCCCACCACATGATCGAGAACCCCCATGCCGGCGAGCCGGGATCCAAGGGCATACCGCAGGGACGCTACATGCTCGACCACATCCGCAAGGTCCGATGGGCGTTTATCGCCTGGGAGCCGGTCTCTGCGCCCCGCCCGCAGCCCATCTAAAGTTTGCATCGTCTTCCCACCCGGCATCCGCATTCTTTGCGAACTGGGCAAACGCGCTCCACACCGCGCCGTTCCTGCGCTATCGTGGGACAGCCCACGTAGATTAAGGCCCCATCGAGGGGCGCCCCATACATAGAAAGCGAGAACCCATGGCACTGACAGGAGCCCAGGTCAAGCAGCTTCGCAGCATGGCCCATCACCTCAACCCCGCCATCATCATCGGTAAGTCCGATGTCAACGAGGGCACCGTCGAGCAGACGGTCGCCTACCTAGAGAAGCACGAGCTCGTTAAGTGCTCCGTGCTGGACGGCTCCAGCCTTTCTGCCCGCGAGGCCGCCGAAGAGCTCGCCGAGCGCTGCCACGCCGACGTCGTTCAGGTTATCGGACGCAAGTTCTCGCTGTATCGCGAGTCCTCGCGCAAGGATATCGAGAAGATCAAGCTCGTCTAAAACCAGCTGGTCATACCGAGCAAGTCTGCAGGCGTCCGAGTGATTCGGGCGCCCGTTTTTTATCGCTCGACAAGCACGCGCTTGAGCCCGCCTTCGACCAAGCGCTCATACAGACGCCTTGTCTCAGGCTCGGGCACGCCTTGAACCTGCTCTCGCAGGTGGTGTATGTGGCCGCTGTACAGCTCAACGACATCGCGACGTCGTCCCGCCGCGCCGTAAACGCGCATGGCGCAGCGAACCATGTCCTCGCGCGCCGTCTCCTGGCGAAGCCCCGATTCCACGAGCCAAATTGCCGATTGCAGGTCATTCTCCTCGAGAGCGGCATTCGCTCCCCTAATCATGCAGTCGATGTACTTGGATTGCACAATGTGGCGCATGCGCGTAAAGAATGTGGGATTGCAACCGGTGGGAACATACAGCGGACCCGCGTAGAGCTGCTCAACCTTAAGACACAGCTCAACCAGGTGAGGCCCTCTCGCACCCATGCGGTTTCCCAGAATCTCGCGGCTCAGCTGGTCAAAGAGCCTTACATCGGTCTTAACGTAGTCGCCATTGAGCCCAATGCACTCGTTTTGGATGAGCACGCACGACTTGCCATCCGGCGTTGGACCCAAAGCCGAGCGCAAGCGCGATACCGTCGAATACAGATTGTTGCGCGCGGCGTTAAACTCGGCATGGGGCCACAACTCCATGGCGATTGTCTCGCGGTCGACCATGGCATCCATACCCAGCGCAAGGCGTTCGGCAAGCGTTGCCGCCTTTTTGCGACGCCACATCTTATCCGTGATGGGAAAACCGTCGCGTTCGGCGCGAAACACGCCAAACATGCGCATCTCAATATGGCCGATGGTGTCGACAGCCTCAACCTCGCCCGCCTGGAATAGATGCTCACTTTCGCCCTCAAAGTCATCGCGTAGTGAATACCGCGACAGTTCGCGCACCGGAAGCTTCTTGCGAATCCTAACGGCAGGCTCGCCCAGACAATGCATCGCAAGACGCGCGAACAGCCGATACGATGGGTCTAAAATCCCCGAGCGATTCATGGACATCCAAGCGGCAAGATCGCTATCGCGGCCCGCAGCGGCCAAATGCAGTGCCACGATCCAGGCTTCTGAGCCACCGACCCGTGTCTTGCTAATATCGAGCAGCTCTGCCTCTTCGCGAACCGATACCAGCGACGTATTGCGCAGATACGCCACGCGCTCCAGCAGCAACGCGTTTTCGCGCATGTACGTAATCGATTCGTCGGCGAGCTTGAGCACCTGGACCGCGCGGAACTTTGCGTTGACCGGCCGCCCCTCCGCCAGCGATTGCCAGCCCTCCAGCAATAGCCCAAACAGCTGAATTTGATTGTCACGAACACGCACCGCAAAGCGGTCGAGCTCGCCAAATGCCACATCGTCGGTCACGGGCAAGCCCGCGAGCAGGCGCCGCGCTGCCAATACCATACGCAGCCAAATGGATGGCGCCTTAAGCCCGCGGATATCGAGCGCCTCGAGTATCTGCGCCATCTGGTCATCGCGCTCGTCGGGTTTAGCAAACGAGCCGTCGAACAGTTCCACCAGCATATGGTCGGCCTGTATGAGAATCCCCGCGATGTCGAGCTCGCAATCGTAGACTTTGCACACCTTGGGCTTCGCTAGAACATCACCGTCTTCCGCTCGCTCGGTTAGATGGCGCTTGACCTCGATATGCGCGGACAGCATGTCGAGTACCTCGCAGGATGTCTGTTCTTGCAAAACAGGGTTGGCGGGAAGCCCCAGGTCATTGTCGCCGTAAAAGGCGATAGTGAGCGCCTGGGCTATTTTCCAGGTAGCGGGGTCGACCTCGCGGGCCGCCTGGTCACCCGCACGTTCGATAACGGACGCCATATACCTTGCTAGCTTTGTATTGCACACGCTGACAGCCGCCAGATACACGCCGAGTGCCTCGTCGGGTGCCAGCTCTTGCTCCTGCTGTTCTGCATTGATCATCGCTGACGCCGCACGGCAAATGTCCCCTCCATGCCCGGTCAGGGCAAGATCGGCACCATACTGCCCGGCTAGCTCCAACACCACACGACGGTCCAAGAACGCATCGGCCAGGTCCATGGCCAAATCGCATCGGCCTGCCTTAATCAAAATGCGCGCAGCCCGCGATACTAGTTCGGGACGGATCTCGGCAACAAGCTTTCGCAGCCTCAGGCGCGCGTTGTCCTTAGCGCCCAAACACCTAAAGGTGCGATCAGACGGATCCACGCCAAAAATCGGATAATCGCGCACAAAGATGGACTGGTCGATCATCGAAAGCCTCACACCGCACGCCTCTAGCTCCGCAATGCGGCCCTCGCCCATCAGTACCATCAAACAGGCAACGGTAAACAACAGGTTGTTCTCGAGCGATGCGAGATCGGCCAGCGCCGCACCGTACACGTTGACGATTTCGTTCTCGAGCAACCCGGCAACATCGCCCTGTCCATACATTCCCGTCTGCAAGGCAGATACCAGCTCAGGCACACCCTGTGTGAGCCGATAGAAATCAAGCGATGTGCTGATCGAGAAGGCCGTGGCCCATGACGAATACTCATAGGCGTGCACCTTGAGCATCTGCGCATTGACTTTTACAGAATCGCCCAGCCCGTGGATAAGCAATCGGTTGGAAGGACGGCAGGCAATAAAGACCCCCGTCCCCGTAGCACGTAAGCTGCGGATTCGATCGATGAGGTCCTCGGTTTCGTGCTGCTCGAGATTGGGCACGTTGTCGATCGCAACGAGCGAATGAGGTTTGTCCTTAAGCTCATCGGCGACAACCTCGAGCTGCATAAAGAGCTCGCGTCCAATCGCGCGGTCGGCCTCGATAATCCGAACCGGCCCTCGCGTGGGGTCCGATTTAACCTCCTGCACGTATTGCAGCAACACCGACGTCTTACCAAACCCGTCGGGCGCGTAGAGCAAAACAATTCCCGCCTTGCGCCCTTTAACGATAAGCTCGTTCATCAAGCGATCGCGCCGCA
This sequence comes from Collinsella sp. AM31-2AC, assembly GCF_003469285.1. Lineage (NCBI taxonomy): Bacteria > Bacillati > Actinomycetota > Coriobacteriia > Coriobacteriales > Coriobacteriaceae > Collinsella > Collinsella sp. AM31-2AC. Next base: position 109,781 of record NZ_QSJB01000007.1, on the reverse strand, counting down.
CTATATAGCCGCCGCCCGTCGGCATCAGCTCGAGATCGTCCGTATTGCCCAGATCGTTTTTCATGCCTGCTCCTCAACTCGACCATATGGACACCGTAACTGCAGGACCATATGAGCCACCCTGTGAATAGCGCGACATAGAGTTTTTTGGTTGTCTGCCGGTACGTATTTGGCAAGTTTTTGTACAGCGAGGCCCGATGGTAACTTATCCCCCGACCAATAGGTCTTTGCGCAGGTCAATGCGCTTGCCAGCATGTCCCATCCCATTTGCAGTGTAGCGCAGTCGGCTGTTTTTATTTGAGTTGCGCAACTCGCCTACTCCTCGCTACCGCCTGCGACTCTATGGTGGTAAATGTGCATAGAATCTGCTATAGAACGAATCGAATGATTTAGAACCCACCAGTCAAGCATGCGGCAAGGTTCTCGTCATGCATGCACCACGGCCCACGTCCACTAAAAAGGCCCCCGCAAAGCGAGGGCCTTTTGAAAAGCTCTGCAAGATCGCTTGGTCGCGCTACTCGCAGAGCGAAAGGGCGGCCTCGTCGGCAACGACAACGCAGTTGGTGTGCAGCTGCAGGATCGAAGCCGGGCACGCGGGCGTAACCGGACCATAGCACATGTCATGCACGGCCTGAGCCTTGGCCTCGCCGTTGGCGACGACTAGGATCATGCGGGCATACATGATGGTCTGGGTACCCATGGTGTAGGCCTGACGGGGAACATCGTCGATGCTGTCGAACAGGCGGCTGTTGGCCTGAATGGTGCTCTCGGTGAGGTCGACGCAGTGCGTGCCCTTGGAGAAGTGGTCATCGGGCTCGTTGAAACCGATGTGGCCGTTGTTGCCAATGCCGAGCAGCTGCAGATCCGGGTAACCGGCGGCGGCGACGATCTTGTCGTACTCAGAGCAGGCAGCGGCGGCGTCGGGGTTGGAACCGTCGGGCACATGCGTGTTGTTCAGGTCGATGTTGATGTGATCGAAGAAGTTCTCACGCATGAAGTAGTGATAGCTCTGGGGATCGTCGTGCGAAAGGCCGCGATACTCGTCCAGGTTGTAGGTGCTGACCTCGGCAAAGTCGACGTCGCCCTTCTCGTACCAAGCAGCGAGCTGCTTGTAGGCACCGATCGGGGTGGAGCCGGTGGCAAGACCCAGCACGCAATCGGGCTTGAGGATAACCTGCGCCGAGATGATATTGGCGGCCTTGCGGCTCATATCCTCGTAGTCTTTAGCTTTAATGATCTTCATTACGCGTCCTTTCTCGTACAAGAGAGGCAAGGCTCCCCTTACAAGCACTTGCCCGCGGCCCGCGTCGGCCGCAACCAACGTGTGCGGCCACCAGGGCGAGGTCGCGTAATGTATGTGTCTCGTGTCTAGCCGCGTCGAGGCCCCTGCCCGTCCACGGTGACCCAAAGCCGTTTAGCTTCGGACAAATCCCATCTTGCCACGGAGGGCGCCCTCTTTCAAGGGCGCCCTCCATAAACGTGTTTGAATTGTAGGCTAATGGCCACGTGCACTTGCTAGCGCTCGCGAGCAACGATGAGCTGGTCCATCTCTTCGACATGCGCACCAACGGAGCCCTTGATACTCGAGAACTCAACGGAGTTGCACACCAAGATGGGAACCGTCACATCGTAGCCCTCGGCAGCAATTGCCTCGCGATCGAACTCGATGAGCACGTCACCCTTATGGACGACATCGCCCACCTGTGCATGCACGCTAAAATGCTTGCCCTCAAGCTGAACAGTGTCCAAACCAACGTGGATCAGCACGTCTAGGCCATCGACCGTGTTGAGCGCAACGGCGTGACCCGTGGGAAAAATGGCCTCGACCTTGGCGTCTGCCGGCGCAATCACACGCGTGCCGGTAGGCTGAATCGCCACGCCCTGGCCCAAAAGGCCGGTGGCAAATGTCTGGTCATTGACCTCGGACAACGAAATGACGTCGCCCGAGATGGGAGCATCCAGCGTAAGAACTCGTCCACGCATACCAAAAGACCTTAGGACTTTAGTGAACATGCTCCCCCTCGGACATACCAATCAATCAAAATAGCTTTAACAGTTTACCACTTGGCACCCGTTTTTGACCATTAGGGAAGTTCGCGCTTGACAACCTCGACGATGTCGTCGACGACACGCTGGGTCAGCTCGTGCGTCTCCGCCTCGGCCATAACGCGAACCAGCGGCTCGGTACCGCTCGGGCGCACCAAGATGCGGCCGCGACCGTTGAGCTCCTTCTCGGCGGCAGCGACGGCGTCCCAAATGGGCTGGCAATCGTCCAGGCCGGCCTTGTTGTCGGAATGCACGTTGACGAGTACCTGCGGGTACTTCTTCATGATGCCGGCAAGGTCGGTGAGGGTGCGGCCGGTGCGCTTGAGCACGGCCAGCAGCTGCAGAGCCGTCACCAGACCGTCACCGGTGGTGTTGTGCTCCAGGAAGATGATGTGGCCGGACTGTTCGCCGCCGATGACGGCGCCGTCCGCGAGCATGCGCTCCAGAACGTAGCGGTCGCCCACGGCGGTCTGGACCATCTCGAAGCCCTGCTCCTTCATGGCAATGGAGAAGCCCAGGTTGCACATAACAGTCGAGACAATCTCGGAATTGGCGAGCTTGCCGCGAGCGGCCAGGTCGGAGCCACAGATGGCAAGAATGTAGTCGCCATCGATCTCGTTGCCCTCGCTGTCCACGAACAGCACGCGATCGGCGTCGCCGTCGTGGGCCAGGCCGATGTCGGCGTGGGTGCGCAGCACGAGCTCGCGCAGGGGCTCAAGGTGCGTAGAGCCGCACTCAACGTTAATGTCGGTGCCGCAGTAATCGGTGTTGATGGCATGAACCGTGGCGCCTAGGCGCTGCAGCGCGGCGGGCGTGGTCTGGCAGGAAGCACCGTGGCCGCAGTCGACGGCAACAACCAGGCCATCGAGCTTAAGGCCGTCGAGCGTGCTGATGGCATGATCGACATAGGCCTTGCGGGCATCTTTCATCTTGATGATGTGGCCCACACCGGCGCCAGTCGGCAGCGTGTCGGCAGCCATGGCCTCCTCGGACATGACCCAGGCGCTGATCTCTTCCTCGACAGCATCGGGAAGCTTCATGCCCTTGCGGCTAAAGAACTTGATGCCGTTGAACTCCGGCGGATTATGCGAAGCGGAGATGACGATGCCGCCGTCGAGCTCGTTTTGGACGGTGAGCAGCGCCACGGCCGGCGTAGGGATAACGCCGCAGCAATGCGGACGGCCGCCCTCTGCCATAATGCCAGCGGTCAGAGCACTCTCGAGCATGGTGCCCGAAAGACGCGTGTCGCGGCCGATGCAGATGTCCGGGCCAAGGAACTTGGTCGCCGCGCGGCCCAGGCGAAACGCGAGGTCGCACGAGAGGTCGGCGTTGGCGACGCCACGGACGCCATCGGTACCGAAGATGTTCTGGGGCATAGGATCGCTCCTTCCCAAGTGGGCAAAACGAAGCCGCCCACCCTAGTCGAAAAGAAAAGCGGGACCCACCGAGCAGTCGGTAGGCCCCGCTTGTACATTGTATCTCGTAAGGAGATAAAACCTTAGCGCTTGGAGAACTGGGGAGCGCGGCGGGCCTTCTTGAGGCCGTACTTCTTGCGCTCGACCACGCGAGCATCGCGCGTAAGGAAACCGGCCTTCTTGAGGTCAGCACGGTAATCGCCAGCGTTCAGAAGAGCACGAGCGATGCCCAGGCGCAGAGCGCCGGACTGACCGGAGATGCCGCCGCCATCGCACAGAGCGATAACGTCGAACTGACCGGCGGTGTCGGTCACCTTGAAGGGAGCAAGGGCGTTCTCAACGAGCTGATGACGGCCGAAATACTGCTCGGCGTCACGCTTGTTGATGGTCACCTTGCCGGTGCCGGGGACGAGACGGACGCGGGCGACGGCGTTCTTACGACGGCCGGTACCCTGGTAGACAACGGTGTTCTCAGCCATCTTTAAGCCTCCAGCTCAATCTTCGTGGGGTTCTGGGCAGCGTGCGGATGCTCGGCACCAGCGTAGACCTTAAGCTTGGTCATCTGGGCACGGCCGAGGGTGGTCTTGGGCAGCATGCCGCGAACGGCGCGCTCGATGACCTTCTCCGGGTGCTTCTCCATAGCCTGGCGGAAGCTCTCAGCCTTGAGGCCGCCGTTGTAGCCGCTGTGGCGATAATAGGTCTTCGTGTCGGCCTTGTTGCCGGTAAGCTGGACCTTATCGGCGTTGATGACGACAACGAAGTCGCCGCAGTCGCTGTTGGGCGTGAACTGGGGCTTGTTCTTACCGCGCAGGATCATTGCGATCTGGGTGGCAAGACGGCCCAGGACAGCACCATCGGCGTCGACGAGAACCCAGTTGCGCTGGACCTCGCCCTGCTTGGCGTAGTGAGTCGATTTCGAAATCACTTAGACTCCTCCATGTACAGTACGTGTTGTTACAGAGATTCACGGGGCTCTGCAAGTAACCCGTCCATATTACCCCGCTCGCCGCCCGAGTCAACAGGTATTTTGGCTCCGACCAGAGTTTCTGCACATGTCATCCATGGGTCATGACGTCGCGACACTAGCGCTCGACAAATGCCTCGATATCACTCAGTAGGCGCTTTGCCTCCTGGCGGCCCTGAATATACAGGTCGAGGAGCTTTGCCGGATCATGCTCAACGTGACCGACCTCGACCGGCTTTTGTGGAGCAACGACCAGCGCGCGGCCCTCGCGCTCATACTTCCACAGATGCATGCGCTGGATGTTATAGCGGTCGTGGCGCGTCTCGATGGCCTCGAGCAGGTAGGGGTAGTCGGCATAGCGGGCGCGTGCAGCGGGCATAAACTCGTAGGGCTTTTTTTCGTACGAGCGGTCCTGCGTGACAATGACAACCGCACGGTCGAAGCCGGCCTCCTCCAGCACGTGCTCGATGGGGACCGAATCGGCTACGCCGCCGTCGACGTATTTGTGCCCATCGATCTCGACCGGCGGCGTCACCAGCGGCAGCGACGTCGAGGCGCGCACGGCATCGAGGTCGAGCACGGCGCTTTTGACCGGCAGGTATGCAGCGGTTCCAAAGAGCATGTCCGTCGCGACGGCGTACATCTTGGTGGGGCTCGCGTCGAACGCTTCGTTGTCAAAGGGATCCAGGCGGTCCTGGACATCGTTGAAGATAAAATCGTAACCCACGATGGAGCCCGTGGACGCAAACGATGCGGCGCCCATGAAGCGGTTGTCATTGCAGAAAGCCAGGTTGATGCGGTTGGCACGGCCGATCTGATGCGACTTGTAGTTCACGCCGTTGAGAGCGCCGGCCGATACGCCATATACCGCCGGAATCTCGACGCCGGCCTCCATGAGAACGTCGAGTACGCCTGCGGTAAATTGCCCGCGGAAGCTGCCGCCCTCCAAAACGAGCGCGACCTTGCCGGCGTTCTTTGCCTTATCTTCTGCAGTCATATTGACCTCCTGCGATTGCGTTTTGGCTTTCTTCTACCCAGTTTTGGAATGGAGGGCGCATAGGTTTTGGAGTTGAGAATATGGAGCGGAAAGCGTGTCCCAGTTTGAGGCGGGATTCCGGGATGAACTTTCCGCTTGGACCGCCGTTGGGAAAGCGTGTCCCGTTCTGAGCGCGGATTCCGGGATGGATTTTCCGCCTGGGCCGCCGTTAGGAAAGCGCGTCCCACCCTACGTTGCCGTAGCGTTTGCTTAACGCCCGCGCCCTGCACAGAGTTCGATTCTCCGCGGTATCCATATGTAATAAAAAGGCAGGTAGAGACACTTCTCTACCTGCCTGTTACGTATGGTGGAGCCTCAGAAAATCTTTGCGAACCCTACGATAGCCGCCAATGGCCGCGAAATCAAAGTCTCCAACAACTGGTTTTGCATTGTAACATTGTTCAACTCGAAAAAAAGTTAACGAAATCGAAAATCAGCTTGCGTTACTATGGGGTATACCCTATAATAATAGACGTAAGAAAGAAAGGAGGTGGTTCAAATGGATGACAAAATATGGGACTTAACGATTGCTGTCATCAGCGTGCTACTGGCAAAGGCACTGGATGAAGGAATCGAAGCCCTAAAGAAAAAGACCTCTCGCAAGCCCGGAAAGCACACAAAGAGGTCTAGGTAGGGCAAGGGGCGCTGCTTCGGCGGTGCCCCGCTAGCCAGAAACATCTTACATTAGGAGTGCAGCGATGAAAACAGGCATTATAGTTTTTGTCATCTCGTTTATCTCATTCCGCATCTGGCGCAAGGCCAGAAAAAAGCGCGGTGAATGAAATGGCAACCGAAGCGCAAAGACGAGCAACATCCTCCTACCGCAAAAGATCGGTGAAACAGCTTGTCATACGCTTTTACCCTAACGAGGATGACGAGAGTATATATAAATGGCTCAAGGAGCAAGACAATACAACCGAGTACATCAAGAGCTTGATTCGAGAGGACATGAGCCGTTAGAGACTTGTTGCAATGCCCCCAAACGCAAAATGCCCGCGCCCCATTACAGGGCGCGGGCATTTTAGTTAAAGAAGCTCGTTTACTCGTTTTTGCACGGCATCAAAGTTGGCGCCAAGTCTGGCCTTGCGCTCGTCACCGTTGCCGTACTCGCCGCGAATGACGGCGCGTGCAAGAGCGTCGATGTCTACGGCGTTGACGCGGGAATTGACCACGGCTTGCACCTCGTCATAGCGGGTGCCAAGAATTACCTTGCGCGTCTCACCGTTGCCAAGCTTTCCGTTGAGCACGTCCGTTGCAAGATCGTCGGCACTTGCGGTAGCCGCACGATTTACAAGGGTTTGAACCTCGTTGAATCGAGTGCCAAGCTTGGCCTTGCGCTCGCCACCGTTGCCGTACTTCCCTCGCATTACGCCTGCTGCAAGGTCGGCGGTACTACCACTATTCTCATGGGCAGTCTCCACCGGCGCATTGTAGGTGCTGGGCTTCGCATAACGCGACCAAGCGGCAGCGTCCATGAAAGCAATGTCAAGATCGAGGTTGCCGTTGTACCCAGATAGTCTACCGTGCGAAGAATACTGGTGCATCACGCAGGTATTCCAAGCACCAAAGCCGCCATCAGGAAGCCATGGCGAATCCTGGTACCCAGTCTGATTCTCGTTGGCATACTGGGCAACCCAGAGGGCGTGGTTAGGCGCAATCTTAGACCAATCTTCCTCTTTAGTGAGATTGCGGTAGGTATACAAGAGACACCTCACGCCCGTGAGTGCATAGATACGATCAAGGAATTTCTTGGCACCGTCCGTGCCGATTCTGCCGCCGTCCTCATAATCGAGCACGGGAACACCCTTACCGAAATAGTTTTTACAGTTCTGATAGAAGTGATCCGCCTGCTTGACAGGATCATCCATATTCATGAAATGGTAGAAGCCCCAGAGCTTACCCGCCTTGATAGCCTTTTGCACAAACGCGTCACAAAACGTATTGACGCAATTGGTGCCCTGGGTTCCTTTGATGATGACAAAATCGTATTCGATTGAATCAAGATTAAGGTTTTTTTGCCAGTCTGCAATATCGATGCCCTTCATGGTCATCTGCATCACCTCTTAATTGCATTGAATTGTGTGAAAGTGACGGCGTTAAGCTCGTCGGCTGTCCATGCATGGATTGAATTGGTGCCGTCATCAGGGTCGCGGAGCGCATAGGTACCGTCGGTGTTTTCGCGCCAAATCATCACGACGTGCGAGCCGTAAGAGCGCTCGCCAAGGGTTCCGGTAACGCCTGCGAAGACGATCCAGCCGTCATCGACGGCCTTGAGGGCTTCATCCGTGCCCCAAAACGTGTCACGGGTTTCGAAATGATAGGTCTTCGCTAGATAGGCGCTGAACTTGGCCATGTCGTTAACCCGGTCGGTCAGGCAACTTTCGCCGACGAAAGCTGCCAGCAGGTCGGGCGTAATCTCGCGACCGTTGAGGTAGCTCAACGCCATTGCCGCCGCCGTTAGGCCGCAGCCGTATGTACCTATAGTTTCGTCCGAGTAAGCGGCATCAGCCCATTGAGGGTCTTTTTGCAAAAAGAGCGGCATATAGCCGCTCTTCGCACTCGTCTTATTTTCATAAACAGGCAAAGCCGCTGTATAACCATCGCTATAGCCTTGGTTATATGCTTTTCCAAATGCTGCCGTATCTCTGCCAACGTGGTCGACGGTCAAAACGAACCATAAGCCCATGCCTGCCGCGAAGCCCAGCAGCAACGCCGCCGCAATCCGCATCCTAGCCGCGCTTAGCGACTTCATCGGCAATCGCCTTCGTAATATCGTCTGTGTCAACGTTGGCGTGCTCGAAAATCTTCATGATTGGAGAATCGGCAAGCTCTGGATAAGCCTTCTTGAGGTTCTCGAGGATAGAAGCAAGCTCCATGAAGATGATGGTAATGCAGACGACGTAGACGCTGAAGCCATTGAAATTCAGCCCAACGATATGCGAGCTTAGAATCTCGATGCATATCACAAGCATGATGATAAGTGTAAGCGTCGCCTTATGACACAAGCCACGGCGCATCGTCGAAGACTTGAAGTTACAGTTGAAGATTGCCTGGGCGATTCCCGTAACCATGTCGATAAGCATCATCAGGAATGCGCCGGCGATTGCCCAGATTTGCGGCTCGGTAAACGTGTAGATATCTCCCATTATTTCTCCTTTGCATTGTCATCGATCATCTTTTGCACAGCGGCACGCCAGAGCTTTGGCACGCTATCGACAGTGCGGGTGCCATCCACGACGGCTTCGTAGTAGATCTTTGCCATAGCTACTCACCGCCTACCAAATCGCCGATCTCAAGAAGTGCGGCATTGGTGTCCTTGAGCGCCGCACGTGTGTCCTTGAGCTGGTTGATGAGCATGTCGATGCGCTCGGTGTCCGTAAGCTCGTCAACCTCGTGCGCATCCCACAGCTCGTTGAAAGCAGCCGTCACCTCTTCTACGCTCGGCACGCCGACGGCCACGAAATGCAGCTCGTCGGCTCGGTAGAACTCAACCGCACTTCCGTCGGCACCGTTGTCCGCAACATCCTTCTCAATGTTTCGGCGAAGCCAAACATCTGCGGTCACGCCGCCCGGTCGAGCTTCGATCATCACTGCGTCAAGCGGCGCCGCGCTGCATGTCTGAGTGCTCATGCATGCTCCTTTCTGCCGCGCTTATGTGTGCGCGGGCTTTTTTAAATACCTTGTTGAATCCGTTGTCGCGCCATACATCGGCGCAATCTGCATGGCGAAACCAGCCTCCATAGCTCGTAGCCCTCCGCGCTCGCTTGAGCGACGGTGAGCGTCTATACCTACGAAGCGCCCTGCACGCACGCAGGAAAAGCGAACCGCGAAGCGTGGTACGGTTCTTCCGTACCGTGTATCCAACGACATCGACCGGTTCTTCGTTGCTCATGCGGCTTATCTTCCATGGCTTGACGGTAAGGCCGAACTTTTTGTGCAGCAGCCTTTGGAGCTGCCTTGCCGCGCTCCGCAAGTTGCGCTTGTCTGGGCTGAACAAATAGATGTCATCTGCATACCAAAGCTGGTGCGTGATCAGCGGAACGCTAGCGCCGCGCCTTACCTTGCGCATGCACTCGACCTCGTGATAGCCGAAAGAAAGCACCAGCTGTGCCATTCGCAGGCTGAAATAGCTCCCGATCTCAAGCCCGCCGCCGTATGTGGCTAGCAGTGATTCGGCTATATAGAGCACATCAGGACTTCTCACGTATCGGTGAAGCAGTTTCATCACAACGTTTGCTCTGATGGACGGATAGCACTTGCGCACGTCCATGTGCACGTAGTAACCGCCATCTTGCGACCACCTGCGCACGGCATGAGCTGCCATGAGCTGACCTTTGCCGGGGATGCTCGAAACCTGCCAGAAGCCTACCTTCGCATCGAGCAGGCGCGACATGGCGGTAACGGCCACATAATCGCAAACCTGCTGCTTCACGCTCTCGACGCCGATGATTCGCATCTTGCCGTTCGTTGGCTCGCGATGCCTGTAACGCTTTATTGGTCGAAACGTCAATGAGCGCGTTTCGACCTCGCGCACGATCTCTTGAATCAACGCTGGAGCGCTGCCGTGCTCTTGCGGAACGCGCCAGGCGTTTTTCTTCCCCGCCTTCGATTCGAGCCACGATTCGTAGGCGGCAAAAACAAGGGCCTCGTTCACGCGAAGCCCTTTGCAATAGCTCTTCAATTTTTTGACCTTGTTACTCTCTGGATGTCGTACGAGCGGTCGCGTTTCCGTTACTGGCCCGCTGGTCTTAAGACATATTTCACTTAGTTAAGCCAGGCTGCCCCCGCTCGCCACCAGCGGCGGCGGGTAGTCGCGGCGGAAATAAAGATAGATAGCTGGTTGTTGAGATAATCACCCAGATAGGCGCGAGCCGATGTTCCACCTAGCGTTGCCGGTGCCGTTGTTGCCGTTGACGTACCAAAGGCCAGCATTGCCCCTGTTCCTCAAGTTGCCAAGGGAAAGCCAAGAGAACATGACAGCCCACGCGCCGCGAATCCCTGCTTGTTTTTACGAAGGGGACAAGTCCCCTCGCGGCTTACGCCGCTTCACCCCTTGAACGACCATTGGCAGAGCGGCGCGAGCCGACGTGCCACCCAGCGCTGCCGGCGCCGCTGTTGCCGCTGACGTACCAAAGGCCAGCAACGCCCCCGTTCCGCAAGTAGCCAAGGGAAAGCCACTCTCGCCAGCCTACAGTGGTGTCCGCGACTTTATAGTTGCCATCGCAGATGCCGACCGACGTTGACGCGCCCGTGCCATGCTGCATCATCAGGCCGTTGTCGGTCTTCGGGTAAAGGCCGTAGTTCCAACCTTCGCCAGCTGGGCCGGGGAACGTGCCGATGCTCAGAGCCGTATCCGGCATGCTTCCAGACTTCTCGTCTTTCGTGTCGGGATTCACCCAGACGGCTGTACCGCTGCCCGTGTACTGAATGAGCACGTTGCCGAAAACCTCGTACATGCCAAGACCAAGCTCGATGCCTTGGATCACGAACGGCTGCTTGGAATCGGCGCAACTCGTCGGTGAGCCATCACCTTCAACCATGTCGCACGCGCCTGTGATCCACGGCGAAGTCGCGAGCTGATAGGTGGTGTCGGTGTTGAAGGGCTTAGCGACATCGAAGTAGATCGCGACGTTGGACGCATCGACGGTGGCTTTCTTGATAACCTTCGCGCTGTCGAAAATATCGCGGTTGTACGAATTGCCACGGTCGGTGCTGGTGCCCGCATGTGTGCCGAGCATCATGGCCGAGCCGACGATGATCTGGTCGGCCTTGTCCTTCGCGATGACAACACGCGTCGTGTTGCTCTCGGCTAGCGTCGGCGTTGCCGTTATGTCGTAGCCTGTGCATCCGGTGAAGACGCTCTGCGAGTTTTTGGTGGCGTACTTGAGCAGGAACATCGCCTTGACGTACCAATCATCTGCTGCAACCTTGAGCGAATCGCCTGTCGCGGCTGTCTTCATAAGGCTGACGCCGGAATCATGGCTGATGCTCATGGTCTTGACCGAAGCGCCGCTAACGCTGCGCGGCTTGCCGTCGGCATCGACCGAGAGCGCGTATTTCGCATAGAGCATGAATGGGCGCTTTGTGCCGCTCGGAAGGTAGGCGGCTGGCTGCGCCTTCATGCCCTGATTCTGCGTGTCGGAGACGGTTAGGTTAACGGCATCGTCCGTCTCGGTTTCCAGCGTGTAGAGCACTGGCGTCATGATCCACGTGTCGTTGCTGCGAGAGAACCGACCGTCACCGTCGATTGCCGTGACGTAAGGCGTGCCGTCAGCATCAACGCCGCCGTTGACCTCGAAGAACGTGAAGGCTCCGTGGTTGACGTAAGGGTCGGTTGCGGCCTTGCCGATGATGCCGGGCTTGGGGTTGGCGATGCCTGCGTTTGCGCCGGTCTTGGTGCAGGCCGTGGCGCTGCCCTTCGGGATGCTAACGCCGTAGTTCTTCCCGTCGCGCATCTTAGCGAGCCATGCGGCGATACTCGCGTTTGTATAGCGTCCGGTCTTGTCATCAAAAATGGGGACTGTCGAAGCCCCCATGGATTCGAGCGCGATTGCCACGCGCTCGAGCGTCTCGTGATCTGCAATGTGGGTTTTGCCCATGCTTAATCCTCCGTATCGACTAGCGAGATGTAATCCGTATCGCCAACGGTGTCGTAGGCAAGATAGATGCGCTTGTCGGGGCTGATCGACCCTCGCGCTTCCTCAGCTGCCTTACGAGCGTCCGCAGCCGCCTGATCCGCGCTGAACTTGGATGCTTTCGTCGCGTTTGTCGCGGCGTTCGCCGCATTGGTTGCGGTGTCGGCGTTCGCCTTGGCTGTATTTGCAGCAGCCGCCGCGTCTGTGGCACTTTTTGTCGCGGCGTTCGCCTTGGCCGTCGCGGTGTTGGCTGCGTCCGTGGCGCTCTTGCAGATGTTGACCGCCGCGTTGGCGTTATTCAGCGCCTTGCCCGCATCGGTGACGGCCTGCTCGCCCTTGGTGACAGCGGTTTCGGCTCGCTTCTCGAGCGCTTCGACTGCGTTGTCCCATGACTTCGCCGGAGTATTTCCCTCACGGGCGTCGCGCATGATGTCCAGCGCGAAACGCTCGGTCTGCACCGTCTGCGAGCCTTTCTTCAATTCGAAATAGGCTTCGTCGGTGTAGCCGGAAACGCTTGCGAGCTTGGATTCATCGCAAACGTAGGTAATCGTATTGCCGCTGACCGTGGCGCTGCCACGGTAATAGTGGATTCGGTCGGGCAATCGAGCAACCAAATAGGAACTGTACCCAGACAAAGACAGCTCGCCGCCGTTGTCATAGATAAGCGCCTTGATGGTTGTTCCGCCGCCTTCGCCTTGCGCGATTCGAATGCAGTTGTTTCCGCATCCGCGCTTGTTAACGTCAAGCTCGATTGTCTGCGTGTTCATTACGCATCACCGCCAGACTTTAGCGCCCGCAGCTTCTCGAGCGCCGCCATGAAAGCCTGAACCGGATCTGTCTGCATTTCGGTGCCACCGTCTTCTGTCGAGACCGCAACTGAAGGGTTGACGATTGCAGCCAGGGCATCGAAGCATGCAACCGTGGCATCGGTTCGGTCATCAACGTACACCGGAGTAACGAGCGTGAACGGCTCGTCGGCGGATTTCGGCTTAACCACGTCCTTGCTGTCAACAACCTCACGCGTGCCGTCATCGTAGACGGCAATGAAGACGATGTTTGCCGCCGCCGCGCGTGCAATGAACTCGGCGTCGAACTCCGTCAGATAGCTCTCGGTGTTGCCCACCGGATCATGCACCATGTAATGTGTGATCTGTGCCATATGACCTCCTAATCAAAATTGCAAAGTGTGCAGATTCCATTTACGAAATCGATGTTCCTTGTCGATGTCCACCAGGTGATTGATCCATTGCCGTTGTCCTGTATCTGGCTGATGTACTTCATGGTCACGTTGGATGTAATGGCGTTGGTTGTGGTTACGCTCGTACTCGCCGAGTTAGACACCGAGATCTTCGGAACGGAAATCCTAAGACTTCCTTCGGCCTGCATCTGAAGCCCGTATAGAACCTTGTTGTCAGATAAATCCTTCATCGACGAAGAAAAGTCGATGTAACCGACCTGCGAGGCACTTGACGCGCCGGATTTCTTACGGAATCCCGACATCTGACCCATGTTGTTGAGAAGCGTGTAGTAGCTGTCGTATCCGCAGCGAAACGTGCCCTTGGCGGTAATGTTGTTCGCGCTCATGTAATTTGTCACGAGCTCGCCGGTCTTGAGGTTCCAGGAATTGCGGCCTTTGGCATCGGCGATGATTCCGGCAGACATGTATGTCGCGTTGATATAGACCTTGCCGTTCTGGAGGAAGATACCCTGAGCCGCACCGTTGCTCGTCAGGCGGTCGAAGATCTTCTTCTGGGTCAGCTGCTCGTCGTAGTCGCTGAGGATGCCGTTCGCGTAGTCAGAAGCGTCTTGCTGCTCGATGGCATGCTGAGCCGCACGCGCCGCCGAAGCGTAAACCTTAACTGCTGACGAGTACGAGCCGTACGACGCGTCGTATTCGTACATTGCCGCCTTGAGCGCGTCTGCCGTCTTGCACTCCAGCACCGCGTTTACCTTGTCGGCGTAATCGCTGTAGGCACCGCCCTCTTCGGTAGATCCGAATGCAGCCGTGTATTTAGGCGCGAGTACTTGTGTGAGGAATTGCGCATTGAGCGACTTGTTGGATTTCAGCGAGTTGTACTGGCTCGTGAGCTCTTCGCGCTCTTTGTCGACCGCCTGCATGGTCTTCTTCACTGCTGCCGCTTCGGCTGTTGTTACCACACCGTCTTTAGCCAGTTCCTGCACGGTGCCGTCAAGGCCAGTCAGCGATTCGGTAAAATCGTATGAGCTCTGGTATGCCTTGTTGTAGGCACTTTCAAGCACTGGTGTCGTGTGGCGAACGGATCCGTCACCGAGCGTGATGCGCTCCATAGACCAGACGTAATAGCCGTTACTCCATTCCGGCAATGTCTCAGACCATCCAAGCTCAGGGTTCTGCGCGTTGATTGGCGGAACCGTATCGCTCTGGTTCTTCGCATAGAGTTTGACGCTGGATGCGATGCCGTTTCCAGCCATCTGGTTCGCACCATTGATTGCCTTGGCGAGACAAGGCGTCGTGTAGCTTACGGCTCCGTCACTCCAAGTAACCTTGCTGCGAGTCCAGATGTACTTCTCCTTGCTCCAGGCAGGCTGCTGTTCGCTCCAGCTACCGCCGACTTGGGAAGAATCGCTTGAAGATAGGTGATACTGCTCGACGATGGATTTGATTCCCCTACCGGTTACACCCTGCTTGCCGTCCGCACCGCTAATGCATGCTGGATCTGAATAGGAAATCTCGCCGGACTGCGTGACAGTCTTCGTCCGAGTCCAGATGTACTTCCCCTCAACCCATACTGGCGCTTCAGACTGCCATCCGGTTTTCGGCGCTTCGGTACGCGAGATGCCTTGCGCGTACTCGACATCGACGGATGCAATTACGGCATCTGTCGTGGCGATCTGCTTGTTATCCACGGTCGTTCCGGCAGACAAGCTAAACTCGCCGGTTGTCATATCCCAAAAGTTCTTCCCCACCTCGTCGGTGAGCAAGCCCGCGCGGATGCGGTCTGCTCGCATCGTGCCGGCGTTGATGCAATCGGCGCTCACCTGAGCGCCGGTAATGAAGGTGCGCCAATTCCACTGGCCGTCGCTCGTGAGCGATGCGGCAAGGCGGATGCCCATGCCGTTGATGTTGACTGCCCACATGCCAGACGTTGCCTTGAGCGGAACGCCCGTTGCGGCATCCAGCGGAACGTTGGAGTAGATCACGCCTAGCTCGAACATCTCGACCTTGTATGTGCCAACGGCATTGAACGCCTTGTTGAGCGCCGCCATGAGCTGGTTGAGCCACGAGACGGACGTGGAAGCCGCCGCGTCGTAATTCGCACGCTGGTTGCTTCCGCTCTTTAGCTGCTGAGCCATCGACTGGAAGATGTCTGCGAGGTCATCGGTCAGGTTGCCGAACACCACCGTTGCACCTCCGGTCACAAGGTCGCGGCAAAGCTTCGAGACGCGGCCTTTGATTCTGATTCCGGCATCGGAAAAGCCCTTGTCGATGATCGCGACGCGATCGCCGACGGCAACGCTCTCCCAATCCCGACCGAAAGCAAACAGGTCAATCACGCTTGCCTCGTATGAAACGGTTGGCGTTTTGGCCTGCTCGAGGTAATCGTTCGTCTCGGCAAGAAGCTGAGCCGCATCCTCGCACTGCTCGTTAACGTAAACGTCTACGGCGGGCGCGATGCCGCCGCTACCGTCGGGATGCCCCCAAACCTCTGTGGCTGCGGCATCCTCGACGTAATCCTTGCCGCCGTTTATGTCACCGAACGTCAAGCGTCGGCCATAGCCGCCGCCGTCCGTCTCAACGCCTTTTCCGTAACCGTAAACCCTCGTCTTGGGGTTCGCGCTGCCGGTCCTGCGCTTGATGCTTATGAGGTCTTTAGTCCACGTGAAGCGTTTCGGGCTTTGCTGGTTGCCGCGCGTTGCGACCACGCGCACGTATCGGTGCGTGACCCGCACGCCGTCTGTCTCGATGACGGTTTCCAGCTCGCCGCCCCATATCTTGAGTAGGTCGCTCAAGCCCTCACGAACTTTGATGTGGTAGAAGGTGTGCGAAGCGCTGCCGGGTTGGTCGCAGTTGCCAACCTCCCAGCGCGTGCCCGCGAGGATGGACGTAAGCGCTACGGCAACGCTTCCGGACGGTCGCTTGTCCTCGATGTAATCGTCCCAAGTCTCGTTGATTGAGTTGATGCACGTGACGTTGGTATAGGGCTTGCCGGAATCGTCGTGCAGGCGCTCAATCTTGTCAACGATATGCTCATGCACGACACCTTGGCGGTCAATCCAAACAAGGTACTCGCCCTTGGTCAAATCATCATCGCACTTGATCTTAAGCTCGTCTGTTCCGTCGGTAGCTTCATCATGGGTGGCGGCGGTATACGTGAGCCGCCCAAGGTTAACGCCCCATCGGCTGAAACGGGTGAAGTTGACCTTGTTGACTAAAGCCATCTTTCCTCCCATTCCAACGTCGCGGCGCCGCTAGAGATCTTGATATGCGCACGGTCTTTAACCGTGAAAAAGTCGCTCATGATATTGAGCTGGGCAACGGAGCCGTTGACCGTGACGTGCTCCTTGTCGAAGTCCATGCGAACGACACTCGTAGCCGTCAGCGGCTGCACCACCTCCACGAACTCGGCTGTGTCGGTGTTGGTGATGCGCCAAGAGCTGCAAGCCCCGGGCTTGGCCGTCACGGTTAACGCGGCTGGCAGCGTGCCGCCGACGGCGAACGTTGCCGCCCCGTTTACGTCCATCCGGCGATGCTGCCCGTAATAGTCGGGGTCACCGATATGGAACGTCACGGTTGCCTGCGGGCAATCGTCGGTGATCTCGTCAAGGTCTGTCGCACCGCTAACGATCGCCATCAAATAACGCGTTGGGTCATCGGGCAGATAGAGCGGCGCAGGCTCGTCAGACCATAGCAGAGCCGCCAGCTCGTGCCGTGCCTTTGCGACCTCGCGCCGATGCTCGGTGCGGAGCCACATGTCAACCTGTAGGTCGTAACCGGCACGGCGAACCGTCTTGAAGTATTCACCGTGCCGTCCGGGCGCGTCCTCGAAGCTAGCCGAAACGTCAGCCATGATGGGGCGGCGCACCTTGCAGTAGACGAACTTCGACAGGTCATGCCCGTTGAATATGATGCTGTCGCTTTGGTTTCTCTTACGCTTAAGCTCCAACGGGCACTCCCCTCTGCTTCAGCCTGCTGGCAATTCCAGCGCCGATCTGCTGGCCTGTCGCGTACGCGTCCATGTTGTTCGCGACAGTCGCGTTGACGGTCACGTTCACCTGAGCACCGCCACCGAAACCTCCGCTTAGACGGTCGAGGACGCGCGAGATGCCAGCCTCGACGCTCTCTCTGACGCTTGTGCGCAGCTTGGCATCGGGCGCGACGTGCTCAAGTCCTGCTTCGCCAACACCAATGATCGAAGGTTTGTCGAAAGATGCGCCCTTTGCATACCAATTGACGCTGATAGACGGCAGTTTCACAACGCCGCCGATGTCGCGCCAGCTGACGCTGAAGTGCGGCATGTTTATATGCGGCAAACTGATTCGGATTCCACTGAAAGCGCCCTGAATCCTACCGGGGATGCCGCTCACGAAGTTCCAGGCATCGCTAATGGGCGATGTGATGTTGCTTTTGACCGTGGCGAAAACCCCGGCGACCTTGCTGCCAAGTCCGGGGAACCCCAGCTTTTCGCCGATGGCGTTTCCGGCGTTTATTGCGTTGGTTTTTGCATTGTCCATCTTCGTTTGGATGTTGCTCTGGATGGCTTGAAAGGCGATACCGGCTTGCGACTTTGCCGCATCCCAATCCCCGTTCATGGCGGCTTTCAGGGCGTTTGAGGCCGAAGAACCGACAACCTTGCCAGTCTCCATATCTGTTTGAATCGAATCCCTGATAGCGCCGAATTTTTCGGACGCGTTGGATTTCAGATTCTCCCAAGCATCAGACGCGTTGGATTTCAGATTTTCCCAAGCATCGGACGCGCCTTGCCTTATCCCGTCGAATTTCTCGCCAAGGCTGGATTTGACCTCCTCTGCCTTGCCTGTTATACCGTCCCAAATACCAGACCAGAAATCCGGCACGCCTGCAAAGAAATCCTGCACGCCTTGCCATTTTTCCGAAATCCAGCCAGTGAAATCAGACCAGAGCTGCTTGCCCGTCTCGGTCTGCGTGAAGAACCACGTAAGGCCAGCGACGGCGGCGGCGACCGCTGCAACGCCAAGCAAGATGGGATTTGCGGCAATCAATCCGGTGAACGAAGTCCAACCGGTCGAGAGCTTGCCGCCAAGAGTAGTAGCCAGCCCGCCAGCCTTCTTGGCGATACTGCCGAAGCCTGTTGCAGCAGTGCTGATCGCGCCGCCGCCCTCACCGAACTTGCCGGTGAGCGACGCGAAGCCCCCCGCAACATCCTTGAACGTCTGGCCGATCTCAACGCCCTTTTGGAGCGTCTTGCCGATGCCGGTTGTAAGTCCGCCGAACGCGACCGTCCCCAAAGCGACATTGGTCGCCATGTCCTGCTGCTCGGGCGTTAAAGACTTATACCAGTCGCTAACGCTCTCAAGCGCCGGCGTTACCTTCTCAAGCAAGGTCGTCCCAAGCTCGAGCGCCTTCTCCTTGAAGGGCATGGCGGCTTCGCCGGCTTCTGCCATCTTCTGATTTAACTCGGCCTGCGCTTCGCGCGTGTCGAGCATCGTCTTATTAGTCTCTTGGTACGTCTCGCCGATGTTGCCGTAAAGACCGTCGAGGGTCTGGGTGATAAGCGAAGATCGCTCCTGCTCGTCACCGCAGGCGGCAAGGGCGGCGTTGAAGGCGTCCTCTTTGGTAGCGCCCTGCGCGATCTGGTCATTGAAAGCCTGCTGTGCCGCCTGGTTGCCGGAGAGCGCCGCGCTCCACTGCTCGTTGCTCGCCGTTGCCCAATTGAGGGCATCGGCAAGACCGCCGGTTACGGTACCGGTGTGTGCCGTTTCCTGAGACGCTTCCACTAAGTTTTCGAGTGGCAGGGCATCGCCGAACTTCGAGAACGACCCTGCTGCGATGTTGTTCCACTTGTCCAGCTCCTGCTGGTTGGTGGTCAAGCGGGACAGGTTCTGCGCGGCCTCGGTCGCGGTATCCTCTTCCCCAAGCAGCTTATAGAAGAGTGTATAGGAGTTTCGCGCCTGCTCGGACGTGCCGCCCGCGTCTTTCCAGGCAGCGTCAAGCTGATGCGTCTGCTCGATCTGCTCTTCTTGGCTGCTGGCAAGCCCGACAAGCGCGGTGGCAGTGCCGGTGACGGCACCGGTGATCGTCTTTCCGGCAGTCTCAAGACCCTTGCCGGCCTTTTCCAGCTTATCGCTGTTGTCCTGTATCGTCTGCCCGAACTGATAAAGGCTGCTCTTCGATGCCTGCGCTTCGCGGCTGACGCTTTTAAGATCGTCTGAATAGCTCTCAAGCTGGTTTTCGCAAATGGCTATTTGCGCCTTGAGGCTCGAATACTGCGCTTCCTCGCGCTCGGTGAGTGCAGCGCCGCTGCGTTTCTTCTCGTCGAGCGTCGCAAGCGCCGACTTGTAGGCATCGAGCTTGGTTTTCGTCTCGTCGTACGCGCGGTTCAGAAGCTTTTCCTTCTCGACGAGCAGATCGGTGTTGCCGGGGTCGAATTTCAGAGCGCGATTGATGTCCTTCAACGCGCCTTGCGTATCCTTCGCCGTGCTCTGCACGCTCTTCAACGCGCCTTGCAACTCGGTCGTATCGCCGCCGAACTTGATAGTCAGACCCTTGTACGTGACAGCCACGGTATCACCTCTTTTCGGTTTTCAAAAACAATGAGCGCACAGAACAGCGCACCGCAGAGGCGCGCTGTCGCTTTACGCTCACAGGCCAGACCAGAAGGCAGCTTCGCCTTGCCGCGCCTGGGCGTCATCCTCGGCGTATGCCACAGCGTCGTTGACGAAGCTGTACACGTCGACAAGGTTCTGAACCTGCGCGTAGGACAGTGTATGCAGGTCTTGGATGCTCAATCCCGCCTGCTGACAGGAGTATATATAGAGCGCGTCACAGCTACTCTCCAGCTCCGTCGGCAGCGGCGGCATCGGGTGCTTCGGCGGGCGCGGCTTCCACGTCCGCTTTTGCGTTCGGAAAAAAGTTGTCCTTGATGATCTGCATCACATCGGATGCCCAACCGCCTTCGCGCTCAAGGTCGAATTCCGATTGCGGGAAACTGCAAACCCAATCCTCAAAAGACTTGCCAAGGTCTGTCTTCTCCTTCGCCGTGGCGTTGTACGTCTTCGCGCAGGCGTAGAAGATTTCGAGTAGCGGCACGATGGGCGGCATATTCGACGCGCTGGTAACCTCGAGTACCACGGATACATCTTCGTTGATGTCCTTCGGTCGGCGGCTCCCGTCCTTTCGCTTGACGAAGAACTCGCGCGAGAACGCAATAGGGGTAAAGGCGTTGCAAACGACCGGATATTTAACGCCGCCAACCTCGATGATCCCGCCGTCCATTACGCGGCCTCGCTATTAGGCTTTGGCGTGACGGTAATATCGACCTCTTCGAAGAACTTGTCGTATCCTTCAATGTCCCCGTACGTGTCGATGTAGCTGCCACGCCATCCAGTCGGCAACGTGACAGGACGGAATGTAATCTCGTAATCAAGTTGCGTGATGTCGGGCTTTTCCTCAAGCGTCTTCGCGTCGACGGACGCCGGCTTGCACATGCAGCGGTAGATGCAACGGCGCTTTCCAACGACGTGTCCGGGCTGTTCGCACATGAACGCGAACGGCTTAGGGGTCTTGCCGGACGTTGCCAGCAAACGCCCCTTTGCGTCGATGTCGAAGCCGATAATATCGGCCAGAAGCGCACGAAGCTCAGGCGTGCTCTCGATGTCGTAGATCGACCACGTGATGGAGCCGCCGTTGTCCTGATACTTTTCCAACCACGTATCATTATCTCCGTGGCTCGTCGACTGCTCAATGGACGGTGCGATCTTGATCTCGACCGTACCGGGGATGTGGATAGGCTTCTCGTACTCAAATGTATCCTCGTTGGTAAGACGCGCCAAGTGCGCGTTCTTAACGCCGAAGAACCCATTTCGCGCCATGTCGGCTCCTTTCTTTACTCGGCCACGCCCACCTCGTAGGCTGTCTCGATAAGATCGTCACTATCGAGCGGTGTGACCGTTTTCACATAATTGAACTCTGCGGCATCGAGCGCCGCTTCGAATCGCTTCTCAAGCCCGTAGTCGCGCTCTCGCACGTAAAGCGCCACATCGTATGGCATCCAGCGGCACCATCCGACGTTGTCGGCGCTCACGCCATCGCCGTAACCGGCTTCGATATCGATATACGGCGGCGCTGGAAACTCGCCGTCACGAAAGCCGCCGTTAGCCCACGGCAGGTCGAACGCATCAAGCAGCGCCGCCAGGTCTTTAAGGCTGTTCATTGCGCCCCCTTCGAAAACTCGGCGGCAACCTCCTTGTAAACTCCTTCGATTACGTGATCGCCAGCGACCTTGCCGGGATAGCTGCCGCACTGGTTTTTGATCGCGTGGCCGTTTTCGAGCAGATGGGTAAGCTGATATTGCCTATTGTGGACAACGCAGGTCGTGCCGGTCGCTTCGGTCTTAACGTCGGCAGACCAGCCCTTAGCGTAGCTGCCGCCGTGACGCTTCCTCTTGCGGCTTCGCTCCTTGAGCATACGGACTGCCTTGTTGCCAGCCGCCTTGACGTTTCCCTGCAAAGCCTCTTCGTTATCCTCGATTACCTCTTCGATGCTGTTCACGATAATCGCTTCCAGCTCGCCGGTCCTTATCCCGCTCACCGGTTGCCCACCTTCTCGACAAGGGTCAGGCGCACGTTATCGGCGTTCGCCACCACCGCCGAATCGACGGCGTAGCGGATGCCGCCGAACTCGCAGAGCCTTTCGCCGCTGTAGGCGCACGCGCGTACCGCGATGACGGCCTGCGGCTTAACTCCCGCCTGCGCGGCGGCGTAATACGCCGCCTGGCTGATGCCGTAGACGTTGCACGGCACGCGCCGCCGCCGCTCCTTCTTGTGCGATACCCCCAGCTCGTCACGCTCGGAAACCGTAGCGATCAGCGTGCAGATGCCAGCCCAGCCGCTCATGACGCATCGCCGCCGCTGTACGCCGAATCTCCACTCATGCTCGTGAGCATGGCGTCGAAAGACTTCATGAAGCGTTCGGAATCGGGATTGTCCATGCCGAAGTTGGCCTTGACGTAGACCTTTATCGCAAGGCGAACGCGGCCGTCCGAATCATCGTGCGCCTTGGCATCCGCCACGCCGCCCGCCACCAACTCGGCGCGGGCGGCTTCAATAACGTCCGAAATCTCTTCGTCATAGTCTGTGACGAAAGCAGGGATGCGAAGCGCGGCGCGGCACGCATCCAGCAGATTCCCTTTAGCCTTTGCGGCCATGCCGCGCCACCCCCTTAAGCCTGCTTGATAGTGAGCTGTGCGAACGCTTCCGGCACGGCAAGCACGCCGTCAAACAGAACATAACCGTCGAAGCAGCGCTTCTGGGTGCGAGGCTGGACGTAAGGCGTCACATCGGGGCCATCAAAGATATTGCCCTTGAAGAGGTCGGGGAAGCCGGCCTTGATAACGCCATCGGCAATGGAATCGTCCTGCTTGACCACCTTGCCGAAGATGCGACCCTGAATGGTCGGGTCATCGGTCGCTTCATTGACGAAGTAAGAACGGCCAGTCGTGTCCTCGATCATGGCAATCTGATTCCAGATGGTGCTGTTGTTGGCGTAAATGATGATTCCCTTTGCGGCGGCGTTGCCGTAGGTGCGAAGCAGGCTGAGCATCTTAACCATATCGGCCTTGGTAAGGCTCTTTGCCGCTGCGGTCTGAATCTTGTTCGCCGCCGCCATGCCGTATTTGGCATCGCCAAGCTTCTCGTGGGCAAAGGCGTTGCACGCGA
Organism: Collinsella sp. AM31-2AC; assembly: GCF_003469285.1. Lineage (NCBI taxonomy): Bacteria > Bacillati > Actinomycetota > Coriobacteriia > Coriobacteriales > Coriobacteriaceae > Collinsella > Collinsella sp. AM31-2AC. The sequence goes on along the minus strand of NZ_QSJB01000007.1, from coordinate 86,792 downwards.
CGGAAAGACGCGCGGAGACCTCGGTAATGATGTACTGCTCGAAGCCGGAAAGAGACTGCGTTGCCATCTTGCGGGACATCTCGACAGTCTTCTTGATCTCCTCACCCACAAGCGGAACGTTGTCGAAATCATTCTCCTCGACGTCGGTGGGCGCTTCGCCCTCTTTTGTCTTGGCCGCGTCGCCTGCGGTAATAGACTTGTGACGCGGGAACTCGACCTGACCGGACATGTTCGTTCGGCTGATGTCACCGAAGAAAACCGCGGTGTTGTCGATAAGGGAAATGATCTCGTTCTGCACGGCAACGGGAACGAGGGATCCGGTGTTGGCCGTGGTGATGGTGAACTCTTCTCGCTGCTCGATTGCGTGTCGCTGGGCGGCACGCTCGGCATCGGTAAGCGCGGTGCCGCCGACAAGCTGGATGCCGGAACGCTCGGCAAGACCCTTGACCCACGCGCGGCGCTCGGCTGCGTCATAGTCGGTCACATCGTAGACAGCGCCGGAAGCGCCGGCGACGTTGGAGGAGCGCGCCAGCGGCACGGAATCCACGCGCTGTGCGCGGCCTGCGTCGATGGCGGCACGGGCGTTCGCGACGGCTGCGGCGCGGGTCTGTGCCGCCTGCTCGCCAGCGGCACGGCGCTGGTTGATCTCGTCGGTCAGCTCGGCCATGCGTGCCGCATCCTCTTCAGTCGGATCGGTATCGGCATCATACTTGTCGATAAGAGCTTGAAGCTCGTCAATAAGTGCCTGCAAATTCATAGCTACATGCCTTTCTTCGCGTTGATGATTGCTACACATGCTTTGGCGCGAAGCAACGCGCCCTTCCTTCGCGCAAACTCCTTGCGCGACTGCTCAATCACTCCGCTGAGCAGGTTTCTTGCACTAATCTCCGTGTTCGGGTCTGCCGGCAGGCTCACGGCGCTCACGTCGTAGACCTTCTTAACGCGGGTGATAGTCGTTGTCCGGGTTTCGCGGTCGTACTCGTCTGCCGCAATCATGAAAGCCCACGACATGCGAGTAATAAGCCCGTTGGTAATCTCTTCGTAAAGGTCGCGTGCCGCCTGCGAACCCGACAGGTCAGCAGCGACGAACAGCCCGTGTTCGTCAGGCTCGATAATCAGCGTCCCGTTGCTCATTCGCGCAAGCACCTTACCGGAATGGTCGAACTGCATGATTACGTCGCTCATGTCCGCATCGACGAAAGCCGTTGGCGCGATGATCTCGCGGTACTCGTTTCCGTCGTAGTCCTCAAAAAGCACGTAAGGGTCATTGAATGTCGAAGCGTATCCCTCGACGTAATACTCGGTATCGAAACGCTTCTCGCGCTTCCCGTCATCAGCGCCAAGAGCACGCACCATGACCGGCATGGCGCGGTATTGGCGCTCATTCGGTTTTGCTGGCATCTTCACCACCATCTTTCTTACCGTCGATTGCGGCAACGTTCGCGTTGGTCTGGGCGGCAGCCGCCGCCTGCTCGGACGTGTGCTGGCTGATCAAATCGAGATCGATATACTCGCCGCGTATCACGTGACGTTCGCCGCCCGGATAGCTCGGCGATTGGAAGACCTCGGCAACTTGGTTGCCGCACCAAATCCCTCGGTCGAACAGCGCCGTGGAGACGTTGAGCTTCGTTTGATTGCTCGCGAACTCAAGGCGGTTCGCGCTGAACATAATCGAGTTGCCGTGGGCGATCTCGTTCGGCGTGAACGTCATCGCCGTGAGCACGTACCCGAGCTGGATGGCGAAGACCTCGGTACGCCCCTCGTAAAACGCGTTGTACGTGTCCTCGTCGGCCTTGTTCATAACGACGTCTTCATTGCTACCGAAGAATCGATAGGCCGCTTTTTCGATGCGTTCCATTTGCGCGGCATCGACCGTGTAGCTCTGCGGCTCGATCTGCTTGACTTCTTGATATTTGTTGTCGTAAACGACGATTCCGCCAGCGTTAGAAGCCCCCAGCTGCTTATTGAAAGCTTCTGTGGATTTCTTCGTGTCTTCAGGGTTTCGGTTTTGCGAAAGCTTGCCGATAAAGCGCACCGCCGCGCCTTGCTCGATAGCCGTTTTCTCGGCTTCTTCCTGAGCGTGAATCAAATCAAGCGTTGGATTAAGGACGTTTGTGCCATCGCCGAATAGGTCGCTCTTGAATTGATGCCGCGTCATAACTCCGATGCGCGACCACTCAATAAGCGTCTTATCGCCGCCGGGAAAGCGAAGCTCAAGCCACAAAGCGCCGTCGACGTCATAGGCTTCACACTGGCTCGGCAGCACGGGATAGTAACCAACGGACGTGATGCCGTCCCCGCCATCGACGGGAACGATCAAGCAGGTGTCGCAAACGTCAAGCATCGTCGATATGCGGTGCAGGAATTGCGGCGTTGTCATCCATGGATTCGGTTGCCACTGCAAAGAGCGCGTCCATTGCGGTTGCGCGGTGCCAGAAATCTCAGGCCGCAGCTTTGAAGCGTGGTCGGCGTTTCGCTCGATGATGGAGCGTGTAAGCTCGGCTTCATAGATGCCGCCGCTCCACGACGTGAAGCGCGGCGCGTAGGCCGTGAACGTCTGGAAGTAGCCATCGACCGCCTGCATGATCGGCTTATGGAACACGGCATCGAACATCGAGCGGAAAAGCTTTGGTTTTCGCACGTTTTAACCTCCAATCATGCTTTGGTAATCGTCCATCATGTCTTTGAGCACCACGAACGCGTCGCACTCAGCCGCCCAAGCGTCGATGCGGTTGCGCGGGTCTTGGTTTTTCTTGTCGGGCGCGATGTTGCCGTTCGCGTCGTTGCGGATCATCACGTTGGAGCGGCACCATTCCGCAATTGGGTTCTGGTTGTCCACGATGCGGTTTTCCTTGTAGAGGGCGCGAAGCTCCTTCATCGGCATCGACAGCGTCTGAGCGCCTTGGATGACCTTCTTGAAGTTGTCGGCTCCGAAATATCCCTCGTAGGCTTCGACGGTCGGTACGTCTCGCATGTGCCAAGGGTCGTATCCGCATGCAACCGAATAGATTCCGTACTTCTCCTGAACCTCAGTGACCCAATCCAGAACGTCGCGCTTGTCGATGATTGGCGTTGCCGACGTCCTGAGCAGGCCGCGGGCAATCCAGGCATCGTATGGCACGCCGTCTCGACCACCGCGCCGCCCCTCGGCTTCGGCCTGCTCCAAAGCGCGGAGCGGGATCCATGCCATGTGCATTGCGTATATATGCTCGTCATTCGGGCGCATCATCAGCAGACACGCCGCCGTCAGGTCGGTGGTATCGGAAGCGTCAACGCCCAGCACTGCATAAGAAAAAGACCCGTCTGACGGGTCGAAAGTTTTCTCGTTATGGATTTCAGACCACGTGAGCCATGCTTGCGACTGGTTTTCAATGAGGTTGAAATCCTTCACAAGCAACGTCGGTAAAAACGTCGGGTCGTCTTTCGCCTTCGAGACGTTTTGTCGCAATGCGTTGATTGACTTGATGGTTCCAAGACCCGGATTGGCTTTGATCCAACACTTCTCGTCTTTCCATTCCTCGCGCTCGTCAAGCTCGAAGATGAAAGCGATGAAATGCTCAGCTTTCTCGCCGGACGCTTCGCCGCTCAGCCATTTGGCGGCGTATTCGTACTGGGCATCGAAGATGCCTCCGCGAACGAAACCGTTGGTCGTGATCTCCAAAACCAGCGGCTGTCTGCGAGCGGATGTGCCCTGAATGGTCAGGTCGTAAAGGTCGCGGTTTCGCATGGCGGCAAGCTCGTCAACGATAGCGCCTGAGATGTCCAAGCCGTCAAGGTGATTCGTGTTGGCGGAAAGCGCCTTGATCGTCCCCATGTTGAGGTCGCAGTAAAGGTCGCTCACGCGCTTGCGCACGTGCTTTGCCAGCGCCGGCGATGTCATCACCATGCGCCAGGCATTGGCAAAGCCCTTCGCCGCCTGGTCGTGAGCCGTAGCGACGTTGTAGATCTCAGGTGCGCCCTCATCATCGTTTACGAGCAAGTCGTTCTCGATTGCAGACCCAAGTGCGGTCTTGCCGTTCTTGCGCCCCATGATCCAGAGCACTTCGCGGTATTGTCGCAGCCCCTCGGCATCCACGAACCCGAAGATAACGGAGAGAATCGCCAGCTGGAAAAGCTCAAGCTTGAACTTGCGCCCAAGCTTACCGCTCGGAAGTCGGCAAAACGTCTCGATAAAGTTAACGTGCTTCGCCGCAAATTCCTCGCGGAAATGGTACGGATAGAGCGGGTCGGCGTTATCAAGGTCGCGCAACACGCGCTCCGCGACCTGATGCATCTTCTCGCAAGCGGTGATCTCACCGTTGAGGATGCCACCGAAGTAGCTTCGTATCGCCTGCTCGCAGCGACCCGCGCTGCTTCGTTTCTTCTTAGCCGCCGAAGCGCGTTTCATTGATGTAGTCAATGAGCGCATCGCCTGCGGTGCTGCCGGACGGCATCATGTCGGTGAGCTGCTTGATGCCGCGCGAGAACGTGGTGAATAGCTTGTTGTAAGCGGAGAACCCCGGGTGCTCGCGCACGCCGGATTGACCGCCGCCGTTGTCATATTCGGTGAAGATGCTCTCGTGCATCAGCTCGCGGCGGGCTTCGTCAAGCTTCACCTTCAGAAACGCGATGTTCGACATCAGCGGAAGCACGGCGCTTCGCTTCTCGTCCGGTATCGCGTCCTTGGTGAGCCGTTGTAGCTTTTTCAGCTCACTTTGGTAGCGGCTCTCGATGGAAGCGGTTCGCTTCTTCGGGGGACTTTCCGTGGCTTTGGGCAAAAGGTCGTTACTTTCGCACACTTTTCGCGTTCCCACAAGACCACCCCCGTTCTGAAACCCGTCACGCGCATAAATCTATCTTCCGGCGTTGGTGCCCTATGCTGGGTGCCTTGATTTTAGGCCGGGGGGATAGCTCGAAGCTGTGACCTGCTGTTTTGTCTGTCGTTTTGTTTGACTGTGCGCTTGTGCTCAGTCTGTGTTTTCGTCTGTCAGCGAAATCAAGTTGCCGTCCTCGTCAAAGCGCAGCCCTTGCCTTGTGCTGCCCTGCCTTGCCCAGCCGTGCACCTTCTTGTGGCAAAGGTCGCACAGGCTTACAAGGTTGCGAGTGTCGGTCGCTATGTTCGGATCGCTGATGTTCGATGGTGTTAGCTCGATGATGTGATGCACCATCGTTGCCGGTGTTGCGATGCCAGCCTTAAGGCAGTGCTGGCAAAGATAGGCGTCGCGCTGCAATGCAAGCTCTCGCGCCTGTTCCCAATCGCGCGAATGGTAGAAGCGGTATGAGAAGCCCTTAGCCATTGCGCGACCTCCAACAAAAAAGGGACGCGACCAAAGGCCGTGTCCCTTTCTGATAATCCACCGTACCGAAATATAACGCAAACCGAAAAGTGATGACAAGTACCAATCTCAAATATCTTTGAGCGCAGCAAAGCCCACCTCGTCGATATAGCGGAACCCAGTGTTACAAAGCTCCCTGCACCATTGGCGCGAGCACTGCATCACATCGGCAATCTCGTCCCATTGCATCGCTTGGAGATAAGCCATGCACAGCGCGTCGGCGTAGCGGTTGCCCTTGAGTTTAGCCAAGCCGCCGCGATTGTCAGCACCGTAGAGCAGCACGCACGCTTCGTCCACCTCGGCTTGGCTATCCGCGATCCTCCTTTCCAACCTCCCCTCAAAGTCGATACGCCCGTTAATCGCATCCATAGGGTCTGAGCCGCCACCGCCGCCGCCTGCGCTGTAACTCTGCGCCTTGGCTCCTTCGCGAGCCTTAAGGCGGGCTAGCATCTCCTTTGCATGTTCGATGCTAGCCACCTCGTCACGAATGCGCTCGAAGTATTCCTTGGCATCCACAAAGCATCAACCCTAGTCGACACCCGTAGAGCCGAAGCCGTCGGTACCGCGCTCGGTGTCGGTCAGGCTATCGACCCCGACAAGATCGCACGGCACGAACGGGACAACGACCATCTGGCACACGCGCGTACCCTTGGGAAGAAACACGGTGTCGCAGCTGAGATTGACCAGCGGTGCGTACACCGCGCCAAGGTATCCGCTGTCGATGACACCCACGCCGTTGCGCAGAGTCACGCCGTAGTGAGCGCCAAGGCCGGAGCTCGGGATGACCAAACCGACACAGCCGCTCGGAATCTCGCAGGCAAAGCCAAGTCCGCAGACCGCGCTCGCGTTTGGCTCAAGCCTTACATCCTCGGCGATGCAAAGGTCGAAGCCTGCATCGCCATCGTGCGCGTATGTCGGCATGGCTGTTCCGTCAGCCAGGCAAACGTTCATCTTTCGTCCGTACATGTCAGCTCCTAAAAGGGAATGTCTTCGTCGTACAAATCTGGGTAGGCCGCAGCCTGGGGCGCTGCCGCCTGCGGTGCCGCCGTCGGCTGCTGTGACTGTCGCTGCGAGGTCATGATCGCTACGTTGTCAACGATGACCTCGAGCTTGCGGTAGCACTTGCCGTCCTTCTCCCACACGTTCTGGTGCAGGTGCCCAAGGATGGCTAGGCGTGCGCCTTTCATCAGAAGCCCGTTGTTAAACATCGCTTCTCCGCGCTTGCCGTACATCACGCAGTCGACCCAGCTGGTCACGTCCTTATAGCTGCCGTCCTGCTGCTTGCGACTCTTGTTCACAGCTAGCGAAAAGCTCGTTACCGCAAGGCCGCTGTTGGTGTACCTAACCTCTGCGTCTTGCCCAAGGTTGCCACTCAAGGTGACGCTGTTAAGGCTGTCACTCACAGCTACCACCCCTCACGATTGCAAGTGCGATATAGGTCAGGATCACCATCGCGGTCGCGAGCGACGGGAAGACCCACGAGAACAGGCAACCAGTGATGATGCTTATGAACAGTTCCATAAGACAAAAACAGAGAAAGACGATGATGCAGCCCAACAACGCCATGAGCACCGCTACAAGCACACTCAGCCTCTTGATTCGGCGGCGTGCCTGCTCACTCGACCTACTCACGGCATCCACCCCCAAGAGCCTTGATAAGTCCCTCGCGCTGGACGTGCCCCAATCCTCGCACACGCCTGCCCGCGCTGATGTGCAGGCTCTTCATAAGCTGCTGTGTACGTTTCTTGGCATAACCAGGCATCGACCTAATCAGATACTCGACGCGCATATCAGCTGCGGCCTGATAGTTGCGGTCTGCCAGCTCAAGAAACCCATCAATGCCCAGCGCCCCAGTTTTGAGATGTTGGCGAATGTCTGAGCGCTGCCTGCGAATCTCAAGCGCTCTGTCAAGAGCCCTGCGGCGCTCATCGCCGGTCATAATAGTCACCATTTTCGGTATCTCCTGATTCTTACTTGGAATACGGCGGCTAACCGTTCCCAAACCATCGGTTTTGCTTTCTGACCTCTCGTTTTCGTGTCGTGCAGCAAATGGCTGAGGTCTTGCCATTTACACACCATTTACACTCCGTCCTCAAGCTTCTTGGCGAAGCTGTTGAACGCCTGAGCCGCAGCCTGGTCGCGCCCCGGCAGAAGGTGCGCGTAGAGCTTCAGCGTGGTCGCTTCGTTCGAGTGTCCCAATCGATCTGCGAGCGTCTTGAGGTCAACGCCGTTCGCAAGGCACCACGTGGCGTGCGTATGGCGCAACGAGTGGAACACGTACGCCTTAGGCATGCCCGCACGGTCGCGAACGCGGCTGAAAGCCTTTGAGACGGTCGTGGGGCGCATGTAAGAGCCGTCTACGCTCACCAGTGGCGAATCGGGCGTGAAAGCGTCTGAAATCGAATCCTGTTGCGCGAGATAGGCTTTTATCTGCTCCCACTCTTCGTCGATTAACGCCACAGGCCGCGTCTTCTTGTTCTTGGTCACGTTGGATCGGATAACGCCACCGCCCGGAACCTCGATGACCGTTCCGCTCACGAGGATGAACCCCTGCGCCTTGTGGAGGTCGCGGCGCCTCACGGCACACACCTCGCCGACGCGCATCCCCGTATGCAGTGCGAGCCAAGCCGCGAAAGCATAGGCTGATTGGCGCATGAAGCGCTTCTCGGGCATCTCAAGGTCGAGCTTTTCGGAAACCATGGCATCGAGTGCCCTGTAATCCCATTCGTCGATGCTCACGGCCTCATGGCGTTCCTCTGGCGGCTTTGTGACCATGAGCATTGGGTTGTTCTCGCAGATGCCGATGCGCACCCAGAAGTTGTATGCGCCGCGCAAAAAGTGGTGAACGCTGATAATCGTGTTGCGCGAAAGACCTTGACCGCCGTTCTTCTTACTCACGCCAAGCCGCGTCTCGAAGTCGTTCAGCTCGATAGCGGTAAGGTCGCGAGCGACTTTGCCTTTAAGGTACTTGCCCACGTAGGTTCGTGTGAAAAACGTCCACCTCTTCACGGTGTTAATGGCTGCGCCCTTAATCTTCCGCTGCTCGATATACTCCCAAAGCAGGTCGACTATGAGCGTGCTCTTGACCTTGCCGTCAAGGGTCAGGTGCGAAGCCCAGGCATCAGCCAAAGCCTGCGCTTCATCGCGCGTCCTGGCATCCGGGAAGCTGCGTCGTGGCCGTATCTGCCGCCCGTCCGGTGCCTTGCCAAGGTACGGCTGCGCGTACCACACGCCCTTTGGGTCGCGCTTGACCTCAACGTCCATGGCGGCGCTTCAATTCACGTACGACGTCGATAACGCTACCCGACATGTCGCGAATCTCGTGAACGCAGTTCTTGCAAATGTCGAACTCGACCAGCTTGCCCTTGTCATAGGCGTGCACCCTTGCGAATTCGTTAATGTTGGTGCAGTCGGCTTCCTTCCCGCACCCGTCGCAGCAGCCGGAAACCTTAATCATCGTCCCGCTCCTTTTCAGCCGCCTTCTTCGCCTTGTGCATGCTGAGCTTTGCCGCGTAAATAAAGTAGATGCACACGATCAGCAGGAAGCAGGAGAAGGCCAGGAACCCATATCCAGCTCCGAAGATGAAGCCAATGGCGATACTGGCAACCAGCATCGCAAACGGGACGATCAGCAGGGCGCACCCAACCAGCATCGACGATGCCTCTTCATACTCTTCCTCGGTCTTAAACTCTTTCATTGCTTTCCTCCAAATTTCGGTGAATCACTTCGATTGCGTCGGTGACGCAATCGCACCAGCAAATAAGATCGTCGTAATCGACCCGCGCACCCTCGTGTCCGCGCTTCTCGCAGGTCGCAATGCGCCTGCTAATGTCCTGCGATACGGCGCACAGGTTCTCAAGGGTCTTGCGATCGCTCCTAATCGTCATCGTCGGTCACCCACTCGTCTCGGTGGTGTTCCCGCATGAACTCGTCGAAGTCCAATTCGATGGATTCGCTTTCACATCCCTGCCAGCCCCAGAACTCGCTGACATACGGCTGGCAGCGCGGGCATGCGTAGCGCTTCCAGAACAGACCCACCCAAAGGCCGCTTTCCATGAGCACGCCACGCGTCCCCGCCGGAATCGTCTCGCCGCAGTACGCGCACTTATGCGCCTTGCGGACAGTGACGATTTTGGGCGCGGCGTAGAAGTCACCACCGCTCATGACGCGCCGCCTTCCAGTGCTTCAAGCATGTTCTCGATGCACTCATGCGCCTTCTTGAGGTCTTCGATGCCGTTCTTGGATTTCCAGCGCCACAGGTACTTGAAGGCGCATCCCTGCATATAGGACACGTATTCATCGGTGCCAAGCATCGATTCCATTGCCTGCTTGCACTCAATGCCGGTATGCCCCGCGTAATGCGCAGGCTTGGTCACAGGGTCGAACCCCGTATCGACCGTCGAGGTCATCTTCTCGGCAATCTGCGAGGCGCTGAGCTCAACAGGCTCAGTCAGATCACCTACACGCTTAACGTAAGAGCTCATTGCAATCACTCCTTTGAAACCAGCTTCGCCAACTCGTCAAAATCGACCGTATGGAGCAGCTTTATCAGCTGCGTGACCTCTGGTGAACGCCAAGCGTGCATGCAGTACACATGCGCCTCTGTCGAGTAGTGGTGGGAATTGGCCTTAAGGTGCTCTTCCGCTTCGCGAAGCGTGAGAAACATGGTGTCCGGGACAATTGCCCACAGCTTCGTAAGGAACACGCAACCCAGCGCGTTGTTCTCGGCGTAATCCTTGATTACACCCTTAGAAATGCTGATGCCAAGATTCGTGTAACGCGCCCACAGGCAACCGTCCGTGCCAAGCTCAAGCCAGTTGTCTTCAAGCCATTTTTTGGCGTGCTCTTCGCCGCCAAGATCAAGCTCGTCCTTGTAGGCTCGCGACACCGCTTCCTCTAAGCTAATGATTTCGCCTTCGCCGTCTTCAAAAAGCCCAACGGCTTCGATGTCATCACCATCTGTTGCTTCGCGGTATTCGTAGTCTCGAATGGCCCAAAAACGTGGGTCAGCCGTTGCTAATGTCGGCTGACTGTTCAGCTCATGCTGTAGCTCTTTAAGAAAAACGAGATCGTCTTGCGTAAGGCTACGCTTGACGTAAGCGCGGTCTTCGAGATCAACCGATGCTGTCATTTCTCTTCACCTCCTTCTCGCTCTTCTTCGTCTCCCTGCACTTCCAGCAGGCTTCGCTGTCCTTGATGAACCAGTCCAAATTCCGCTCGATGCCGCAGTAAGGGCACGTGCGCTTTCGGACTTTGTTGACATAGCTCCCGTAAGGCATAGCCAACGCTCCTTTGTTGAAAACTCTGCTATTGTTGAAAACTTGTTGAAAACCTGTTGATAACTACTGTTGAACGCTCAAAAACAGGCTCTGGAATCGCGCGAAATTCGAATCGCTAAAGAAAGAAGAAGCAAGAAAGAAGAACCTTGCTTGTATGTCAACATAACAAGCAAGTGCGGGTTTTTGGCTTTGGGTTAGGGTCTAAAGACCCAAACCCAAAAACCCGCTTCTGTATTGTTATGTTATGTATTGTTAGGCTTAGCCCAGCCTAAAACCGATGGTTTCGCGCTGGTTACAATCCGCAACAACACAAACATATGCCCTGACCTGCTATTCTTGCGGGTTTTCCTGCTTCTTCTTCGGCCTGCCGCCCTTGGCTCCGTTGACGCGCTGTTTGCCAAAATAAAGGGCGTTTTTGCACATCCTCTCGCTCTCGATGTGACCTTTTCCGTCCCTAACGAGCAAGCCGATCTCGAGCAGGCAGTCGATGAAATCGCGCGTCTCGGCGATGCTCACCGTCTCGTCAAAGGCACCCATCGAGCGCATGCCGATCGCGCCGGCGAGAATGAGCCAGTCTTCGTCGGTGTCCACGGCGATTGAGTGGTGCTTGGTGCTCGCCAGAAGCTCGCACAGCCGCCAGTAGGCTCCGTAGCCCTCGTTACCGCGACGCATGAGCAGCCGTTGGCATTTGATGTCCTGCTGCGCATTGGCGTCGTGCTGGAACCATGCCATAGGCTCTTGCGCCTGCTCGTGCACGTCTTTAGGAATCGCTGCCATCGTCCTCACCTCCCATCGTCAGACCATCGCTTGTCCCCTGCTGGTGCCAGCCGTCCCAAAGGCACTTGCCGACCTCGCGGCAGTTAGTCCAGACGGTCGCTCCGCGAAAGCCGCACGCGCTCTTTTGCTTCTGTCCATGTTCGAGTAGATGAAGCTCGAACTGGCATCGCCCGGGCGTCGGCATCGGCTGCTCTCCAAAAAGGTCAAGCGCCAGCTGCTCAGCGCTCTTGGAGCTGCTGCACATATGCGTTGCACGCCGATTTGGTCATCAGGTAGACGAACATGCCAGGCGTCATATCGTCGAGCCTGTCGCTCTCAAGCACGTCCTTCATGGCAACGATGGGTGTCCACATGAAGCAGAGAGCCAGATCGGTATCAAGGTTGATGCTCTCGCCGCTCTTGGAGTTGAATACCGTAATGGTGCCGTCGGTATTGCTGATGTACTTGGCAACGGAATCGAGGAACTTGATTGCGTCCTTACGCTTCATGATTGTTCTCCTTGTCATAGATTGAATTGCGTAGCTTGATGTTCAGCTGCGGATGCTTTTTGAGAAGCCAACGAGCTAGGAGCGGCGTATCCGTATTGTTAATGCCGTAGACGTGCTCAGTGCCGTTACCGTCCACGAACGGCACGCCTACGAGCTTTACGCTGCCCTCGTAGCGCTGCTTCTCAATGAGGTACTTGGTGCTCACGCGGATGCCGCGCTGGTCGATTGCGAGCGCCGTGAGCTCGATCTGCCGCAGCGCCCTCGGATTGAGCTTGCACCACGTCTCGAACAGCTCTTGGCGGTCTTTGAGCTTGAGCGGCACCGGGTACACCGCCAACCGTTCCTGCCGCATCACGGATTCGAGCGGCTGCGTGAAATCGTCAACGTCCATGGCGCTTCCTTGCCTCGCGGCTCATAAAGCGCCTGAAAGCCACTTCCGCGACCTCTCGCGGTGCCGATGGCGGCACGGGTAGCACATGGCGCGCGCGAACGTCTCCGGCTCCGCTAACGCCCGGTCTGCGGGCTTCATCGATGATCACCCGCGCGACCCAGAAGCCGTTCGCATCGCGGTCGAGATAGCCCCTCATTGGTCAACCAATCGGACGATTGCCCAAAGCTCAAGCCCGGCAAGGACGAACGGTAGCCAAGGCAGGTTGCATGCTTCGGTAAGCCAGATAATGGCACCAGCCAGGGCGATTGGCAGGATTCCCGTTGCCGCTAGCACGGCAATAGCGCCGCAAAACCACCGCTTAACCATTGCTAGTGGTGTAGAATTCTCGATGTCATTCCCGGTGAAGGTTTTGACACAGCCCGTGCCCGGTTGCAGCCAGGCGCGGGCGCTTTCATTTCGCAGGCGTGCATCATAGCCTTGACGCGCCGACAAAATGCCGCCTGCGCGGTATCGAGCCTGCGGTGGCTTCCGCCCGTCAAAACCACTATGCAAACCAACGGTTTGCTGTTGGGTTCCATACATGTGAAACCCCTCCTTTCTTACTTGCTGAGCCACCCACCGAAGGCAACGGCAGAGGCAATGAATAACCAGAGGGTCAAGACGTGGATAACTTCATCCATTAGGCAACCTCCTTCCATCCCATCAAGTCGTTGGGGCTGATGTCGGCAACGTCGCAGATAGCCATGATCTTGTCAGCGCCGGGGATATAACCTTCGCCGCTCTCGTACTTCACGACGGAATCTTTGGAGATGCCAACACGGCTAGCAAATTCGTCCTGCGTAATGTCAAGCTTGGCGCGAGCAGCGCGAAGATTTGCGGCGAAGACCTCTTTGTTGAACTTCATACTGTCCACCTCCTTTCATTGAGTGATAATTGCAAACCTTGCTTGTCAAGGTTTGCACCCGTATGTTTATCGGGTTTACCCGTTAAACATACGGCTTTAGGAAGGTTTCTTCCTAACTCGCATTGCAGTATAAGCGAGTTTCTTCCTATTGCAAGAGGAAAATAAGAAATAATTTGCCTATTCTCGTCCAATAGAATAGAATTCACGGCAGATAGTTGCTAAAAAAGGAGGTGTGAAATGAAGCTTGCCATAAAGGAATTACGTAAAAAGCTGCACATTTCACAAGCAGACTTTGCGAAAGCCGTTGGCGTGTCCATGCGCACGGTCGGATCTTGGGAACGTGGCGAATCATTCCCAAACGCCGAACAAGTTTGGAACGCAGCTTTGGCGTTAGGCTGCTCGCCGAATGAGATATTGAGTTGGGATGGTGAAGAAAATGAAGATAGCCAGATCACTAGTGATGAGCGCGAAATAGTAGATAACTATCGCGAAAGCTCCCCAGAGTGGCAGCAGAACATTTCGATGACCGCCAGGGCGGCAGCATCGGAATCAAAAAGGAAATAAAAAAGCCCCGCGCAACCGTCCAAAGTCTCGCAGGGCAATACCAAAAGGCAAGGTGATTTTATCATGCCAAAGGGCACACGTGCCGCTATCTATGCGCGTTTCAGCTCGCATAACCAGCGAAGTGAATCAATCGATATTCAGGTAGAAAAGTCGCGAGAATACTGCAATGAACACGGCCTTGACGTTGTGCGCGTATATAGCGATTACGCGCAAACAGGCCGTGACGTGCAGCGCGTAGAGTTTCAGCGGATGATGAAAGACGCAAAACTCGGAATATTTGATTATGTGGTGATCTATAAGGTCGCGCGCATTATGCGTAACCGTGATGAAATGGCGCTCGCGCGTATCAAGTTGCGCAAAGCAGGTGTTGAAATACTTTATGCCGGTGAGAGCCTTGGTGAAGGCTCAACGCGCGTGCTCAACCTTGGCATGCTCGAGGTACTTGCCGAATGGGAAAGCGCAATCGACAGCGAGCGTATCCGAGACGGAATCAACAAGAACGCCCAGCGCGGCATGGCGAACGGTCGCACTCATTACGGCTGGGACATCGTTAACGGGTATTACGAGGTCAACGAACGTGAAGCTGCCGTGATGCACCGTATGAAAAACATGCTCTTTGCCGGATCGACCGTTGCCGAAATCAAGCGTGCTGTCGCAGTTGAACGCGGCAAGCGCGGCAAACCGTTGACGCATGGCGTGATAACAAAGCTGCTCAGGCGCGAACAGAACTGCGGCGTTTACGATTACGCAGGCGTTCGAATCGAAGACGGCATGCCTGCGCTTTGGTCGCGTGAAGACCAGGACATGATCAACAGCATTTTGGGTTCAAACGGGCGCAAGCACAACAAAACACGCGACACCAACGATTACCCGCTGTCTGGCAAGATGTGGTGCCCAGAGTGCGGCCAGTATTACGTTGGCACCTGCGGCACGTCAAAAACGGGACGCGTCTACCACTACTACAAGTGCAAGAAATGCCGCCGTACCTTTAGGCGTGATGCCGTCGAAGAAGCCGTGCTCGACACCGTTCTCGAGACAATCAAGAAGCCGGATGTACGCCAGCGTATCGTTGACGCAATGGCTCTTTACGATGAAATGAATGAAGAGAAGGAAGAGCCGGAGAGCAAGCGCATTGAGCGCGAGATAAAGCGCATAGAAGCGGCGTTTGAGCGTATCTGGCAGGCTATTGAGGACGGCATAGCGCCGCCGGGCGGCAAAGAGCGCGTAGACATGCTGCGTGAGCAGAAAGCGGCCTTAGAAGCTGATCTGCGGCAGGCTCAGGCTAGCGAAAGTGCGCATCTGTCTGGCGAAGACATAGCCGCTTGGCTCGATCACATCGCACAGGAACCAGATGCAGCCGAAATCATCGATACGTTCGTGCGGCTCATTGAAGTAGACGGGGAAGAACTCAAGCTTTACTTTGCGTTCGACTACTGGGGCGATGACTTCCAGCCGAAACAAAAAAAGACGAACCCCGAAAAGGGTTCGTCTAATGTTCCAATGGTGGAGGCGCGGAGAATCGAACTCCGGTCCACGAAAGCCCTCTGATTGGCATCTCCAAGCTCAGTCGCTGGTTTTGTCTCGGACGCTTTGCGCGCAGCGACACGCTCGCGGCGTCCTAACCGGTTCGGTCTTAGCCTGCGCCATACCGATTACGTGCGCAGGAGCATTCCCCTAAAATGACGTCGCGCCGGTGTCGGGGAAATCACCGGGTTGACGCGCCGCTATAAACTAAGCAGCGAGAGCCATAGGCTCAAAAGAAGAGTTGTTGTCAATTCAATTTGACGGTACCCCTGTTTAACGAGGCGAGGAGACCTCGGCTTGCTTCCTCTCTCAGAGCTATCGTGTCGAAACCAGTCGCCCCCGAATGTTGGGAAAGTCTGGATGGTATCGGGCCTGCAAACACCCGATAACCGTCGACTTTTCAAGGAACATACGGGGCGAGCCCCGCTTGTGGAGTGTTATCTTACCACGTTCTGAAAGCGGACAGCTGTTCTATGCACGAGCTGTGAAGACCCCAATGTGCGCCGCACTTCGCACTTTTGTTACCGATCGCGTCACGTATATTTTCGCCAAGCAAAATTGACCCGTCGAAAGGACCGTTATGGATACCAAGCAGCAACTCGTCAATGCCCTCGCAGGCCTGGGCTCAACCATTACCGAAGCTATGGATGTCATCGAAGGCTTTGTCCCCTGCGGACATCCCGCCCTCACGGTATCGAACGCACTCGTCGCGCTGGACGCTGACGATGATGCGGCTCTCGCCCAGCAGCTTGAGACCGTCGAGGGCTTTATCGACCACGTGAGTGAGAACCGCGGCGTGGCCGCCTACCACGGCATCGAGATCGAGCTCACGGGTCCCAAGGCCGATCTGTTCGCAGCAATCCGCGAGGTAGGCGCCCTTATGCAGACCGCAGGCGTCAAGAACACCCAGGTCAACGAGTGGGTCTACCGCAGTCTGGCAGCACTCGACAGCTCCGACGAAAAGGCAGCCGAGCAGCTCGCAGAAAGTCCCGCCATTAAGGCCGAGCTTTTGTAAATAGAAGGCGCGGGTCCCTTGGCGCATCGTCGTCCAAGAGGCCCACAAACAGTTCGCGTCAACCGATAGCCGCGCCGCCGCGTTCGGCCAAAGCCAGAATCGGCATCATTTGGCGCGGGGTCTTTGCTGCAAGATCGGCATGTTCGAGCAGCTTGCGATCGTTGGTCACCAAGTAATCGACCTGCGCGCGCTTGCACGCGGCGAGCACCAAGTTGTCCTCGTAATCGCGATAGAGCGCTAAGTATTTGTCGGCCAGCCAAAGGTCCGACGCATCTGCACCCACGGCCGTGGCGTTTTCGGTCATGTTCCGAACAAACGCCAACGCCGCATCGCCAATTGCACGGGCAGATGCCTCGTCGAGCGCTCCCCCACTGGCAAGAACGCTACGCTTCAGCTCGTGTTGGACAACGTACAGCACGTCCTTGGCGATATGCACCGGAAAGAACAGCAATGCCCCCGCCTCCGCCGCCTGCCCAATAAACGCACGCGCGGCAAGCGACTCAGCATGGTCGACGCAAAACGAATCAACCCATACGTTGACATCCAAACGCAAAAGGCCTGCGCCCGGACGACACCGATGCCGTCTGGGCGCAGGCCAGATAACGTGGGCGAACACGTCTGCTAACGCAGGTACGCCTTTGCGTTGCCCAGGCTGTAGGCGATCGTTGAGCCGTTGTGCAGCAGTGACGACGTCTGCGGAGTGATCATGCCGGTAATACCCAATGCCAACAGCGCCGAGTTGGTGAGCATCACCTTGGAATACGAACTCGTCAGACGGTCGATGAGACCCTGGCTCATGCGGCGCAGGCGCACGATCGCGGCCAGATCCGTATCGGTCAGGATGATATCGGCGACTTCCTTGGCGATGTCGCTTCCGCCACCCATGGCCAGGCCCACGTCGGCCAAACCGAGCGCCGGCGAATCGTTGACGCCGTCGCCCACCATGGCAACATGGCGCCCCTCGCTCTTAATGCGTTCCACATAGGCGTACTTGTCCTCGGGCAGCAGTTCGGCCTTAAACTCGTCGACACCCGCCTCGCGCGCAATGCGCTCGGCCGTGCGCTCGGAATCGCCCGTGAGCATAACGACATGCTTGACGCCCAGCGCATGCAGGTCGGCGATGGCCTCACGGACCCCAGGCTTGAGCGGATCTTCGATGCCGAGCACGCCGACGACCTTTCCATCGACCGCCAGATACAGCGGCGACAGGCCCTGCATCTGGGACTCAATGCGCTCCTTGATGTCGGATTCGAGCTGTGCGCCCTCGTCCTCAAATACAAAGTGCGCGGAACCGATGATGGCGCGACGTCCTTCAATGGACGAAGCGATGCCGTGCGCCACGATGTACTCGACAGCGGCATGGCGCTCGCGGTGCTCGAGCTCGTGCTCGCATGCCGCATTGACCACGGCACGCGCCACCGGATGCGGAAAATGCTCCTCCAAGCAAGCGGAAAGGCGCAGGACCTCGTCCTCGCTCCAGCCATCGGTGGTGAGCACGCAGGCAAGACGCGGCTGCGCCTCGGTAAGCGTGCCGGTCTTGTCAAACACAATGGTGTCGGCCTTGGCAAACGACTCAAAGTACTTCGCGCCCTTGACCATAACACCCATCTTGGCAGCATCGCTCATGGCAGTCATGACGGCGACCGAACCCGTAAGCTTGAGTGCGCACGAGTAGTCGACCATCAGCGCCGCCGAGGTCTTGATGAGGCTGCGGGTGGTAAGCGCAACAAGACCCGCGAGCAGGAAGTTCCACGGAACGATCTTGTTGGCGAGGTCCTCCATGTGCGACTGGCCCTCGGACTTAAGCGAGTCGGCCGTCTGCACGAGCGAGACGATCGAGCGCAGTTTGGTTTGCGCCGTATTGGCGCGCACGCGCACCAAGATGCCGCCGTCTTCCACGACGGTACCGGCGAACACGTCGTCGCCCACGCTGCGCTCGACGGCCAGCGGCTCGCCGGTCAGGGTCGCCTGGTTGACCATAGCGCTCCCCTGCTCGACAACACCGTCGATGCAGATGGACATGCCGGTGCGCACGGCGACCAGATCGCCGGGCTCAAGCTCGGTCGCGGCAACGCTTACCTCGGTGTCGCCAACAACCTTTTGCGCCTTGTCGGGCACATCGAGCAGCGAGTTGATGAGCTCGTTTTCACTCATGGCGCGGGTGTAGTCCTCGAGCAGCTCGCCCACGTTGAGCAGGAACATCGTCTGGCCCGCGGTGTCGACATCACGCTTGACGAACGAAATGCCGATGGCCGAAGCGTCGAGCACGGGAACGGTCAGGCGCGGCTGCGCGAGCTCACGGAGGGCGGCGCGCAAAAAGGTCATGTAACCGGCCACGACAAACACCGCACGCAGGGGCGTGGGCAAAAACCAGCGACGTGCGTAGTGGGCGCCGACAAGTGTGGCAAGATCCATGACGAGCTTGTGCTTGCGCGGCTCGAGTTGTATCACGTAGCCCGTCTTTGCGTCGGCAATGGCCTGAGCGTCGAGCGCACCGACGGCGGCCAGCACGGCATCGCGTCGCGGCTCGTCGTACTCCAGCGCCATCTGGCCAATGCGGCCATACACGCGCACCTTGCGCACGCCGTCGATGTCGCCACCAAGCTTAAGAAGCGCATCGAGATCGCTCTCTGGCACAGGACCCGCCAACTGGAGGCGGGTCCTGCCGGGGATCTCGCTGATAATCGAGAATCTCATAGTTTGTGCCTGGAAGCGCTACTCAGCTGCGTTGTCCGCGGCGGCCTCGCTCTGGGTGATGTAAGCAGCCTCGGCAACCATGTCGTCGACATTAGCCTTGGCCTGCTCGACCATGTCCTGGTAGCCGTTCTTGATGCGCATACCGCACGCAATACCCTGCACGCAGGCATTCTTGACCGGAGCGCTGGTAAGCAGCTTGATGCCGGCCGTGCCAAGCAGAAAACCGCCACCAACAAGCAGGGTGTTAAACGTCGACTTCTTCATGTTGCTTCTCCCTTTTGCCGCATGGGGCGCGGCATGGTGCCTTAGCACCCGAGTTCATCAGTTAGCTCGAGCACGCTTTTGAAATACCTTAATTCTATCTAACTATCTAGGTCAGCCATGGCTAACCTTTTGAAAATTAACGATGCGGAGTAACCGATTGTCAATGTGACAAAGGGACTGTTCCTTTGCCCCTTCTTACAGCTGCCAGGCAGCCGCTTCCTTTTGCAGCGCAACCATGCGGGCGAATTCTCCACCTGCCGCCTTGAGCTGCGCCGGAGTGCCCTGCTCGGCAACCACACCATCCTTGAGTACAACGATCTTATCGGCATTTTCTACCGTGCGCATACGGTGGGCGATCACGATAACTGTCTTTCCTGCGAGCAGGCGGGAGAGCGCCTGCTGCACCACGGTCTCGTTCTCCACATCCAAACTCGCCGTCGCCTCGTCCAGCAACACAATCGGCGCATCTTTGAGCAGCGCGCGGGCGATGGAGATGCGCTGGCGCTCGCCGCCGGACAGCTTGGAGCCGTTCTCGCCGATCATGGTGTCATAGCCCTGCGGCATGCGGCTCACAAACTCGTCGCAGTTGGCGGCACGCGCGGCAGCAAGCACTTCCTCATCGGTGGCATCGCGACGACCAAGACGGATGTTTCCCATCACCGTGTCGTCAAAGAGCAGCACGTCTTGGAACACAATGGCGTAGTCGCGCAGCAGTACCTCGGGATCAACGCTCGCAACATCCACGCCACCCACGGTGACCGTGCCTTCGGTGGCATCCCAAAAACACGCGGCCAGGCGGCTCACCGTAGACTTACCGGAACCCGAAGGACCGACCAGCGCCGTAACTTCGCCTTCCTTGGCGGTAAAGCTCACATCGGTAAGAACTTTCTCGCCGGCGCGGCCGTCCTCGCCCGCACCATAGCCAAATGCCACATGATCAAACACCACGTCATGACCTACGGGCTCAAACTGCTCGCTGCCCCGCGCCACGGGCTCTTCCATGATGGAGCGCATGCGCTTGGCCGACGACTCGGCGACAAACAGCTCCGACACGAGCATAAGGGCCTGATCAAACGGCGCGTAGATACGGCTCACCATAAGCAGGAAGGCAAACATCACCAAAAAGTCGACCTGCCCGGAGGCGACCATCGTGGCGCCCGTGACCAACGTGGTGGCTATCCCCAGGCGCAGGATGGCAAAGGCGGAGTTGACCAAAAGCCCGTTGGCGAGCTCGCCTTTGGTGGTCTCGCGCTCCTCGGCATCGATCACGGCGTTAAGCCCCTCAAGATAATGGGCCTCCTGGTTGGTGGCGCGAATCTCGCGCACGCAGTCGAGCGTCTCCTGGATCGCCTCGGTGACCTTGACCTTCTCGGCGCGCACACGGTCGAACACCGGGGTCATGGGGCCGCGTGTTAGATACAGCACGGCAAAGGCCACGGGAACGCTCCAAAACGCCGCGATCGCCAGCTGCCAGCAAAAGAGCAGCGACGCCACGAACACAATGGCGCTTGCGATGACGGCACCCCAAAGCTCTCCCAGCACGTGGCTGTAGGCGTGCTCCATAGTCTGAACGTCGCCCATGATGGTTTCGGTTAGATCGGCCAGATCACGACGGCCGAAAAACGACAACGGCAGTTTGCGCAAGCGCTCGGCAATCCCCATGCGCTGCTTGCCGCACTCCTCGTAAAAGATGCAGTAGGTGTAGTAATACTGCTGCCAGTTAGAGGCAAAGAGCAACACAAAAAAGACCAGGAGGCCGCCCACGATCGGCAGGGCATCCGGCAGGTCAGCCCCGCTGGCGAGATGCTCGACAAAGCCGGCCATAACCAGGAATAAAAAGCCCATGCCGGCCATGGTAATGAGATTAGTGAGCGTGGTCCAGAAAATGCCGCGTTTTACGCCGGCGACGCCTTTATCGGATAGGAAATACTTCTTTTGGAATGAGGCGAACATTTAGGCCTCGCCTCCCTTCGTGACGGCGGCATCCGCGGTCGCTGCAGTGATTTTCCAGCTCGCGGCCTGTTCGTATTCGGCCCACATCTTGGCGTATAGACCCTTTTGGGACAGCAGCTCGGCATGGGTGCCGGCCTCCTGCACGCTACCTTGGTTGAGCACCACGATCTTGTCGGCCCCCACCACGGTAGAAAGCCGGTGCGCGATCATAATGACCGTGCGACCCGCCGCCAGCTTGCTAAAGGCGCGCTGGATGAGCGCCTCGTTCTCGGGGTCGGCAAACGCCGTGGCCTCATCGAGCACCACGATAGGAGCGTCTTTAAGGATCGCGCGGGCGAGTGCCACGCGCTGGACCTCGCCGCCCGAAAGATATGCTCCGCCGGCGCCGAGCATGGTGTTGATGCCCTGTGGGAGCTTGGCCACAATGTCGTCGCACTGAGCTGCGGAGAGGGCCGCACGCACTTCGTCGTCAGTGGCCGTAGGCTTGGAGGCGCGCACGTTATCGGCAAGTGTTTGCCGGAACAGCTGGTTGGTCTGGAACACGAAGGCGACCTGGTCCATAAGCTCGTTCGGATCCATATCGCGAACGTCCACACCGCCTACGAGCACTCGACCCGAGGAAACATCCCAAAAACGCGGGATCAGGCTTGCACAGGTTGACTTGCCGCCTCCCGAAGGACCCACAAGCGCGAGGGTACTACCCGCGGAAACGCTAAAACTCGCATGGTTGACGGCAGGCGCCTCGGCGCCCTCGTAGGTAAAGCTCACATCCTCAAATCGCACGTCGCTGCTGGCAGGGTACTTGGGTTGAGCGGGCACGGAGAGCTGCTTGGAATCCATGACGCTTCGGATGCGAGCCAGCGAATCGGCACTCATCTGAGACGCCTCGCCCACAAACATGAGCTTGGTCATGGCCGTCGGCACCACGGCCGAAAATATCGCGTAAAACGTGAAGTTGGCCATAAAATGCGCGAAGTCCGTCTCGCCCGGCGCCAACAGCAACGCCACGGGCAATAGGAATGCCACAAGACCATTGAGCGCGGTAAGGTTGAGTACCTGCGGACCTCGACAGAACGTGCCCGAATAGTTTTGCGCCATGTCGGCGTATTCGGCGATCGCGTCGTGGAACGCCTTAAAGGAATAGACCGTCTGCTGAAACACCTTGACCACGGGAATGCCGCGTACGTATTCGGTACCGGTCTTGTTCATCTTGACCAGCGCGCCCATGTAGGCCTTCATAAACTCGCCGCCCTTGCCGCCCATCATGGTAGCCATGGCGCCAAGCGAAACGACGACCGAGATAAGGCACGCCGCGCCCAAACGCCAATCGAGGGCGAAAAGCAGCACGAGCAGACCTGCAACCATGGCGGTGGCGCCGGCGATATCGGGTAGCATGTGTGCGAGCAGCGTCTCGGTTGAGGCGGCGCATCCGTCTACGATACGGCGCAGCTCACCGGTGGCATGCGTGTCAAAGTAGCCGAGCGGCAGCTTAAGCAGATGCTCGCTCGTAGCCTTGCGGATATTGGACGCGCAGCGAAACGCGGATAGGTGCGTACACATGAGTCCCACGAAATAAACCACAATGCTCGCCAGGGCAAAGCCCACAGCCCACCAACCATACATCGCGATGTCGGTGGCCTCGCTCCAGTTAGGCGCCACGGCGATAAGGTCTCGCGCAACAAACCAGATACACACGTACGGGCCAAAGCTCAGCAGCTGCGAGAGCGCCGAGAGAGCCATGCCCAAATATGTTAGGAATTTACGGTCGCCGGCATATGCAAGCAGCTCGCCGATGCCGCCGCCTTCCCTTTTTGATCCCTTTGCCATGAGATTCCTTTCTAACGGCTTGAGAGTTAACCGTTAGAAACTTATCATTGGCGTGTTAGCCGAGGCACACAATCGAGCCAGGCGTGGACGTTTCCGCAAAGGAAGGGGACGCTTTTGAAAATGCGGCGGGCAGCAACCGATATAACCGAGCTCTACGCACCGCAATTTGAGCAGTTTGGCCTGCAGCTTTCCGGCAAGGGCGCCGTCTTTACCGGTGAGGTGGCAAACGATCGGGCGCACGGACGCGCATGGATCATGCCCCTTTCCCCCACCTGCATCGTCATGGAGCATTTCATTACCCCGATGCACAACATGCACCTAGCCGAATACACGCCCGAACCGTACGCGTGCGTGAGCGAGGTCAGCGCGCCCACGCTCATATGCATGCCCAAGGCTGGCATAACGCCTGCGAACCTTAAGCCACTGCGCGGGCCGTGGCCGAACAGCGCGGTGTGCAGCTTTATCCAAGATAGCTGCGGCGAGGAGCTAAGTCCGCTGTTTGCAGGGCAGCTTTATCACTCGCGCTCGGTGCTCTTTTTGCCTGGATTTTTTGACGAACTGGAGCACCGCTATCCCACCGAGTTCGCGGGAATCTTCGAGGCGTTTGCCGAGCCATGGCACGAGGAGGCGACGTCTGCCATCTGCCACACGCTGCGTCGGATTAACGAGGAACGCGCCCGTACCGTAGGCGGACACGTCTATATGCAAGGCATCGTGGAGACCATGGTCGCGGAGCTCGCCTGTTCGCGCGCGGCCCACAAGCAGGCGCGGCAGGCGGCAGACACACGCGTCAGCATAACCATTGCCGAAGAAGCAACGGCAATGATTGAGCGCGCGCTCGACAAAGGCAGACGTGTGGGTATCAACGAGGTGGCCGAGAGGCTCTACACAAGCCGCTCCAAACTATGCGCCACCTTTAAGGCCCAAACTGGCGAGTCCCTGGGCGCCTACATTCGCAGACGCCGTATAGAGCGAGCACAGGACCTTTTGGCCGATAGCGCGCTCACGATAGCGCAGGTGGCAGAGCGTCTAGGCTACCCTCAGCAGGCCGCCTTCGCCCAAGCCTTCAAGCAACACACCGGCACCACCCCCACCGCCTGGCGCTCCCAACATATATAAAGAATGAAGGCGCCAACGGCGCCCTCATTCACCAAATTCAATCCAGCCCACCTGACCCGAACGGCCGAGTCGTCTGATCGTGGAAGCCCCGAGTCGCCGGGGTGTTTGCTCCAAATGAGTTCCGCATGCAAAGAAGGCCACTAAATGTGGCCTTCGTCTTGCATAGGACTGTTTGAAATTTGGAGGAAATACCCCGGCGACTCGGGGCTTCCCCGGCCTCGCAGCTACGAGAGCGACGTTCTCAGCAACTCGTTGAAGAGCTTCGGGTTGCCCTTGCCGCGGCTCGCCTTCATGCACTGGCCTACCAAAAAGCCGATGACCTTCTGGTTGCCGTCACGATACTGCTGCGCCTGATCGGCACAGTTTGCCAGCACCTCGTCCACGATCGGCTGCAGTGCGCCGGCATCGCTCACCTGACGCATGCCGCGCTCGTCGACGATCTTGTTGGGGTCGTCGCCGGTCTGGGCCATCGCCTCAAAGACCTCGTGCGCCTGGTTGGAGCTGATGGCATCGGTCGCCAGCAGCTTGGCGAGTGCCGCCACCTGAGCCGGCGCGATGCCGGACTCGGCGAGCGACACGCCTGCGCCCTTAAGGTAGGCGATCATCTCGTTGACCAGCAGGTTTGCGACCGTCTGGGCCTCCTTGCCGGCCATACCGGCAGCGGCGGCCTCAAAGAAGTCGGCAAACTCAGGGTCGCCGGCGATCTGCTCGGCGTCAGCCGTCTTAATGCCAAAGTCGGCCTCAAAACGGACGCGCTTGGCATCGGGCAGCTCGGGAATCTCGCCACGGCAGCGGTCGATGAACTCGTCGTCCAGATCGAACGGCGCCAGGTCGGGATCGGGGAACAGACGATAGTCGTCTGCCGTTTCCTTCACACGCATGACCACGGTGCGCTTGCGGCTGGGCTCCCAGTGGCGGGTCTCCTGATAGATGATGCCGCCCTCCTCGAGCACCTCGGCCTGGCGGCAAATCTCGTAGGCAAGGCCGTCGTGCAGACTCTTAAACGAGTTGAGGTTCTTGAGCTCGGTCTTGGTGCCCAACTTGGTCTCGCCACGGCGACGCAGCGACACGTTGCCGTCGCAGCGCATGGAGCCCTTCTCCATGGAGCAGTCCGAAATGCCCAGCGTCACAAAGATGCGACGGAGCTTCTCCATAAACAGGCGAGCCTCCTCGGGCGTGCGCAGGTCGGGCTCGGTGACGAGCTCGATCAGCGGCGTGCCGCAGCGGTTGTAGTCGACGAGCGACTCGGCCGCGGCGGTAATGCGGCCCTCGGCGCCGCCCACGTGAACCATCTTGGCGGCGTCCTCCTCCATGTGGATGCGCAGGATGCGGATGGGCACCGTGTAGGAACCGTCCTCGCGACGCTCGGGCATCTGCAGGTTGGACGCATCGTAGCTGGCCAGATGACCGGCGCGCTGATTGCCCTCGCGCATGGTCGACGTCATGGACGTGGACAGACCCTCGGCGTTGGCCGAGGCGCTCGCCAGGCTCTGGGCCTCGGCCTCGCCAAATGCGCAGTCGGGGCGCTCGGCGGCACCGCGACCGGTCACGTCCAGGTCCAGGTGACCGTACATGGCAAAGGCGACCGGACCCTGCGTGGTCTGAAAGTTCTTGGCCATGTCAGGATAAAAGTAGTGCTTGCGGTAGAACATCGAGTGGCGCTGGATCTCGCAGTTGGTGGCGAGACCTGCCTTGACGATGCTCTCGATGGCGCGCTTGTTGGGCACCGGCAGCGCACCGGGCAGGCCCAGGCACACCGGGCACACGTTGGCGTTGGGCTCGTCATCGTGGCTGAGCTTGCAGTTGCAGAACATCTTGGTATCGAGTGCGGTGAGCTCGGTATGGATCTCCAGGCCGATCACGGCCTCCCAATCCTGCAGGACCTCGGAAAGCTCCTTCATTACAGCTCGCCTCCCTTCCCGGCAAAATCGGGCGCTACGGAAAGCGCGGGCGCACCCGTGGCGGCATCGGCAAAGCCGCGCTCCAGGGCGCGGGCAAACGTGAGCAGCTGACGGTCCTTAAAGGCAGGCCCCACCAGCTGGGCAGAAACGGGCAGCTTGCTGTCCTCGCCCAGGCCCAGCGGCACCGAGATACCGCCGTTGCCGCAAATGTTGAGCGAGATGGTATACAGGTCGGAGAGATACATCTGCGTGGGGTCGCTGATCTCGCCAAACTTAAAGGCCGTGCGCGGCGAGGCGGGCATGAGGATGGTGTCCACCTTGGCATACGCGGCGTCGTAATCCTGCGTGATGAGTGTGCGAGCCTTCTGTGCGGCGTAGTAGTACTTGTCGTACACGCCCGAGCTCAACAGGTAGGCGCCGAGCATCTGACGGCGCTTGGCCTCGGCGCCAAAGCCGTGGGCGCGCGAAAGCGAGCTCTGGTCGGACAGGTTGGCGCAGCCCTCCTCCTGATAGCCGTAGCGAATGCCGTCGAAACGAGCCAAGTTGGAGAACGCCTCGGCCGGGCCGATGACGTAGTAGGCGGCGATGGCGGCGTCCAGGTGCGGCAGGTCGACCTCCACGAGCTCGGCGCCCTGGTTCTGCAGCTCCTGGGCGGCGCGCTGAACAGCGGCCTTGACCTCGGGCGTCAGGCCCTCGGCCTCCATAAACGCAGGGATAATGCCCACGCGCTTGCCCTCGATGCTGTCGTTGAGATGTTCGGTAAAGTCGACGGCGCAATCCTGGCTGGTGCAGTCGTACGGATCATGGCCCGCGCCGGTAAGCGCGTTCATGGCCAGCGCGACATCCTCGACCGTGCGGCCAAAGGGGCCCACCTGGTCGAGCGACGAGCCAAAGGCAACCACGCCGTAACGGCTCACAGCGCCATACGTGGGCTTAAAGCCCACCACGCCGCACAGGCTCGCCGGCTGGCGAATGGAGCCGCCGGTGTCCGAGCCCAGCGAGAGCGCGACCTCGCCCGCGGCGACGGCGGCAGCGGAGCCGCCCGAGGAGCCGCCGGGCACGCGCTCGGTATCCCAGGGGTTGTTGGTGCGGTGGAACGCCGAGCTCTCGGTGGAGCTGCCAAAGGCAAACTCGTCCATGTTGGCCTTGCCCATGGGCAGGCAGCCGGCATCGAGCATGCGCTGGACGCAGGTGGCGGTATAAACGCTCCGGTAGTCCGCGAGCATGCGGGAAGCGCAGGTGGTGCGCGTGCCCACGAGGTTCATGTTGTCCTTGATGGCCAGCGGCACGCCCGCGAGCGGGGGCAGTGGCTTTCCGGCGGCACGGTCGGCATCCACGCGCGCGGCGGCCTCGAGCGCAAGCTCGGGCGCCACCTGCAGGAATGCCTGGACCCCGCCCTCGCGCGCCTCGATGGCGGCGAGGGAGGCTTGGGCCACCTCGGTAGCGGTAAAGTCGCCGGCGGCAACGCCTGCGGCGATCTGGGCGGCGGTAAAGGAATCGAAGCTTAGCGCCATTACTCGCTCTCCCCCTCTCCCAAAATGGACGGCACGCGGAAGTAGCGGTCGCGCGCGCTGCCAGCGTTTTCGAGCGCAATGTCGAGCGGCAGGTCGCGCTCGGGCTCGCGCAGGTCATCGCCCATCACGTTGGACAGGCTTCCGATGGGATGGAACGTGGGCTCCACGTCGGGCAAGTCATATTGCAAGACGGGCTCGAGCATCTGGACGGCGTCGTTCATGTAGGACGTCATCTGGGTGAGCTCGTCATCGGTCAGTGCGATCTTTGCGTACTCGGCGATGCCTCGCACGTCTTTCTCGCT
The DNA here is from genome assembly GCF_003469285.1 of Collinsella sp. AM31-2AC. Lineage (NCBI taxonomy): Bacteria > Bacillati > Actinomycetota > Coriobacteriia > Coriobacteriales > Coriobacteriaceae > Collinsella > Collinsella sp. AM31-2AC. The sequence goes on along the minus strand of NZ_QSJB01000007.1, from coordinate 58,957 downwards.
GAGTGCCATAGGCGCTCCCTTCCGCATAACAGTTAAACCGCTCTAGTATACAGGGCAACGCCGCTTGGAGCAGGTGCTTTACCCAAATGCAGCGAAAACGTAACGAGGGCGGCAGGTTGGCAGGCAACGGGCTGGCGGTTCTGCAGCGAAACCGCACCGTCCATAGCGAAAACCGCACCGTCCATAGCGAAAACCGTCCCGCCCACAACGATAACCATCTCGCCCACAACGGAACCGTCCCGCCCGCAACGAAAAGCATCACAACATTCGACACTTTTCGTCAAAATCGCGATTTTCATCGAATGTTGTGATGGTTTGGAAGCCCCGACCACCGCAAAGGTGCCTGTCCCCATTGTGGTGGTTCTGAACAATGTCTTATGCCGAGGCCTTGGCCTTGCGGCGCTTGCGGACCGCATGAATCACGATGTCCAGCAGCAACAGTACAATGGCCACGACCACGATAAGCACGGCGAACTCGCGCTTGCCCCAGTGGCGGCCGGCCAGCGACTTTTGCTTGTCAACGTCCTTCTTGTTGTACTTGGTGCGCACGCAATGCACCAGCAGGCGATGGTCGTTCACGCCGTAGGGCGTGCAGGTGACGAGCGTCACCTTGTCGGCGCCGGGCTCGATGGTCAGCGACTCCATCTCCTCGGGCAGCACCACCTCGGAGTCCACCATCTTGTAGGCGAGCGTCTTGTTCATGGTGTGCAGCAGCACCAGGTCGCCGGGCTTCAGCGAATGGATGTCGTCGAACATGCTCAGGTTGCGCATGCCCGAGTGCGCGGTAAGCACGCAATGCGTCGAGGTGCCGCCCACCGGCAGGCTCGTGCCCTCCAGGTGGCCGACGCCCGCCATAAGGACTTCTTCGCTCGTGCCGTGGTAGATGGGCATGCTCACGTCGATGGAAGGGATCTCGACCCAGCTCATCATGGGGTCGCGGTCAAAGATGAGCTGCTGAGCGTAGGGCTCGATCTGGTCGGCCGGAAGCTCGGTGGCCTCGCCGGCAAGCTGCTCGTTATAGGAGCGCGCTTGGAGCAAGATGCGTTCGCGCTCCTCGGCAGACAGCGCGTCCACGGTGCTGGACACGGTGCTGATCTGGTTGAACACGCCCGAGGCCTCGAGCCGGTCCAAGATCCACGGCCAGGTCATAAGGCCCACGCCGATAAGGATGATGACGATGGTGATGAGCCGGTCGGCCCAGCGCGGCAGTCGCTTGCGGCGGCGCTTGGGCTTTGGTTGAGATTTGGGCTGAGGGCTTGAGCCGCCGTTGTCCACGGCGTTATTGCTCTTCATATGTTTGGCGCCCTGCACCATCGCCGGTCACTCCTCTACAACTCAAGTTGTCTAAACAAATAATAGCCGATTAGCGAGCCCATGCGCCGGACAACACAGCTAGGACCGAAGCACCGCCGACGATTCGAATTCTTGGAGACCTTCTACAGCGCTTCTTGCCATGGATATTCCTTTCCAAACATGCGATCGACTTCGAGCTGAATTCGCTCATCGTCGATTGCCGCCAAAGATAGCGCAAGCGAAATGTCATCGACACGGGAGGAGTTGGCAAACACGGGCGCATAGCGCCACACTTGGATCATCGCCGTTTCGTTATCCGGCAACTCCCCGTCTGCGACTTCGAGGTCGCTCAGTTGACGCCATGCACTTCTTAAGACGGCCTTTTGTTCCATGCCCGGCGCAGCGAGCATCGAACGCGCGGCGAGCGCCGTCTCCCCGGCGTCAACAAGATAGTCGATCTGCGGCGTCTTCCTTGCAAAAAAGACCTTCGAGACAGGCGAGGAGAGCTCTGCCATGTGTTCGCTGAGCAGAAGGTCAACGGCAACAGGGAACACGACGACATGTCGCTCGCAACGCTCGCGCCTCGCGAGTCCCCTGTCGACAAGCTCGGTTATGGCCTCACTCGCACGGCTTGCCGAGATCCCAAGCGCACGACAAAGGTCATAGGGACGATATGGCTCCTGGGCTGCTCCCCAGATTGCGGCAGCCTGCGCGTTGGGTGACATCTTGGTCGCGTGATTGCGAAACCGGACACTGCCCCTCTCCGTGCAGGCCGTGCCCATAAATGGAAGAAAAGCCTGTCTGCCGGGGCAAACAAACGGAATCCCTTGTGCGACCAATGCTTTGCGTTGACGTGCATCGGCATCAGGAAACGAAACGACAACGGGAGTCTCCGCGCGCAAGGCTAGCTGACTATAGACTCTCTTAGCCTCGGGAAGCCCGACGCCAGTAGGCAAACTTGCAAGCAAAAACGAAAAACCGTTTGCGTCAACAGCGCGGACCTCAATCGCCCGCAGATGCAGCGGCAAGCATGCGGATCCAGGCCAAGTTTTGGTCTTGGCGGAAAGGCCTAGTGCTTCTTGTAAGTAGATTAGTGCTTCGTTCATTTCCATTGTTTTCGTTCGATTCCAGTTTGTATTGGAATTATACATAATTTTCGGAATTAAGGAGATACCGTTCGTGCCTAAGCCTACATTTGGGTTTTCAAAATGTCCCGAATCGGCGGGGCGATTCGGGATACAATGTCAATAGAAAACGACACACCCCGCGTAAATGTACGAGAGCGCGGGCGGCCTAGTTTTCTGGTTTTGTTAAATGCCCGGGCTCCGAACCCCGGGCATTCTTATTTGCGCTTGTTGCGGCGCAAATGCCGTCCATCGTCCGCACCGCGCGTGCGCCTACGGACCTTAAACCGAACCTCATACGAGTCAAGAAACGCGATGACGAACGTGCCCGCATCGGACGATGGAGGCTGCCTGCGTTATCCAAAAAAAACGGGGCAAACTCCAGCGTGGAGTCCGCCCCGAAAAGAGGATGGCAAAGCAAGAACGTGGATGAACGAGAAAAGTGTCCGCAAGTCTCATGGCCATCACATCCCACCTGCCAAAGGGATGGGTGAGCGAGCGTTACTCCTGCTCGGACTCCTCAGCCTGCTTACGGCTGCGGATGAGGTGCGCCACGCCGATGCACAGCACCGCGCCACCAGCGATCCACGTGAAGGTCACGCCATTGAGACCGGTGAGCGGGAGGCCAACCTGCTTGGTATCGCCAACGGTGATGTTGAAGATGCCGTCCGTCTTCTCCGAGCCAGACTTCAACGTCAGCTTGTTATCGCCGGAGTCGCCATCGGTGAGGCCGGCGATAACCTTGTCGTTCTGGCCAGTCGTAAGTACTCCAGTGAGCTCAGTAAGACCAGCACCCGGATCATCGGCATTCATGCTCGGCTTGATCTCGAAGGTGAAGGGGTCGACCTTAGCGTAACCAGAGGGGGCAGAAACCTCCGTGACGGTATAGGTGCCGGCGTCGAGTCCGGTGACCTTGATGACACCGCCGTTGGCAGTCACGAATTTCCAGGGATCAGAACCAAGAGAACCATCCTTCTGGACATACAAACTCTTGGATGCGCCGTCGTCCGCTCCAGTGGCCTGAATGGTGAACTCGGCACCGTCGAGGGCTGCCTCGGTACCCAGGTCGACCTTATTGATCTTGAGACCGTAGGTGTAATCCTTGACCGTGTCAGGCTTGGTCTCGCCGCGCTCGCTGGTCATGGGGTTATTGGAGTAGTTGAGCGTCACGGCGTTCTCGTTACCCTCGGTGCCCGCGACGACCGCATCCTTGTTGATTTGCGCCTTATAGGAGACGACGATGTAGGAGTCCTTAGTGACGTCACTGACCTTCTTCAGGTTATCGCAGGTCCACGTCGTCGTCTTGCTGCCGTCTTCGGCAGCCTCGGCGGGCGTTTCCTCCTTGAAATACGCAGTGATATCCGTGCCCTTCGCGCGGGTGAGATCACCCCTCGCATCAGACCTGTTCTTATACAGGTAGATCTTAGCGCCCGTCTGCAGCGTCAGACCCTTGGAGATCTGGTCGGAAAACTCGTAGAAATACGTGTCGTACTTGTCGAAGTTCTCGGCGACGGTGCCGTAGAGGTTGTACGTCACGTCCTGGCCGATCTGGGAATCGGCGGCATCGTGCTCCTTGCCGTCGGCATCGCTCACGATTTTCTTCTCAACGGTAGGGATGCCCGTTTTCTCGTTGACGTTAACGGGCGTGCTTCCCACGACAGTGAAGATGGGAGACGTGCCCGCCTCGCCGTCTCCGATGGTGCCGGCATCGGTCACAAAGAGCCAGTAACCGTGCTCTAGACCGGAGGCAACACCAGCACTCGTTGTCTTTTTGTCAGTAAGATCGTCCACAGCAGCGGCAATCTTATAAGCAATGTTGTCGGGGCCAACGCAATATGCATCGTTGGTTCCCGTCACCTTACTCGTGATCCAGTCTGCAGCGTCCTGGGCGGTCTTGCCCTTGTAAGTCGGCTCCTCATTCTTAATGACACCCTCGACAGCCGCCTTCACGCTACCGTTTGCCCAGGTGATATTACTCACAACCGTCTTACCTTCGACTGTCGCAACATCAGCCTTAAAAATCTGATAGCCATCGAATTCGGTATGGTTGCCCTCAACGTTCGCAATGGTCACCGAGCCGTTCGCAGTCGTCGTGCCCTCGGCAAACGCCATCGTGACCGGTGCCATCACTCCGCCGAAGCTCAGGGCTGCGGTGAGGCCGGCGGTTACTGCCAGGCGTGCGATGTTCTTGGTTGTTTTCATGTTGGGATCTCTTTCTTGGAGGTTGCTTTAATTCTCGTCATCACCAAAAGTCAGCAGGCTCATTTCCCTGCGCTCTAATCGCTACGGAGGTAGTACGCCACTGAGCAAGGGGGGGCAATTATTTATCATGGCGACCTCCTCCCCGCTTGATGACGAGCGCGACGACAATAGCCACTACTCCGATGACGGCCAAAGCCGTTACCAACACCAACGTTCTATCTCCCGTCGAGGGCATAAAGCCTCGACTCACTTCGTTACTTGGGGTGTTAAGCACCGACAACTCGACTAAACCCTTCCCGGCATCGGCGGCATCAACTCGCAGAGGGCTTTCGGCCGATACGGTCACCTTAGGCTTGGCGGCCGCCACCTGGTCGACATCCAGGCTCTCGGCCTTGACCGTCACGCAGCGCGTGCCCTCGAAGGCGGTGTAGCCCTTGGGCGCCTTGAGCTCGCGGACCTCCAGCTTGCCCGAGTCCACGCCCGAGACGGTCACGCGGCCGTCCTCGCCCGTGGTGACGGTGGCCTTGCCCTCCGCATCCCACGTGCCATCGGCCGCCAGCGTACGGCCGCGGTCGTCGGCGATGCTCAGGACCGCCCCGGCAAGCGGCTTGTCGCCGTCGCTGCCGCGCTTGGTGAGCGCGAGATCCCAGGTGTAGGCGCACGCATCGTCGCTCGGCGTGCGGGTGAAGCCGGCGTCGCCGGACTGGTCGGCAAAGGGAGAGCGCGGGTAGCGCAGGTAGACCTCGTTGGGGTTGCCCTTCGCGATGCCGTGGTTGCACGCGCTGTTGAGCGGCGCGTTGTACACGGCGACCACGCGGGCGCCCGCGGTAAAGGCGTCGGCCCCGCCGAGCACGGCGACCAGGTCGCCGGTGCGCACGGTGAAGGTCTTGCCGTCCGCCGCTACCTTGGTGGCGCACTGGGCCGTGATGTCGGTCCAACCCTTCGCGGGCTCGGTGCCGGCGCGGCCGTCCTTGCCGGTCTGGACCGCACCAAAGCCGCCGTCCGCGCCCGCCGCCGCGTACACGCGCATGCTCGCGGCGACCTTGGAGGGGTCGAGCCCCGCGCCCATGGTGTCGACGAACTGCACCGCGTAGGTGTCATAGGCGGAAAGGCCCGCGGGAACCGTGGCCGAGAGGCGCCAGTACAGGTCGTCGGCGACCGTGGCATCGGCGGCCTTCTGCCATGCGGCGGCGCTGTCCTCCAGCACGTGCTTGGCGACCTTGGGGGTCGCCGCCTTGGGCTTGACGGTGACGGCGCCGCCGCCGACCAGGGCCATGATCGGCGCGGTGCCGGCCTCGCCCTGGGCGATGGCGTCGTCGTCGGCGACGATGAGCCAGTAGCCGCAGGGCAGCTCGGCCGCCGTGCCCGCGTTAAGAGTCACGGTCACGGCGCCAGAGCTCTGGAGGGAACGAGCGAGCTGTGCGCTCAGCGCGCTCGTAAGGTGGGAATCGGTGTTGAGCCACTCGGCAGCTTCCTGCGCGGTGGTCTGGGAATTGGGCATACCGGCGCTGTGCAGCACGGGCAGGACGGCGTCGCGCGCGGCGTCGCTTGCCCAGGCGAGCTCGGTGGCGATCTTGGCGTCGCTGTCGCCGTCGACGACGTTGGCGCTAAAAATCTGGTAGGCGTCGTAGCTGCTCGCCACGGTACCGCTCACCGTGATGGAACCGGTCGAGGTCGGCGCGGCCTGCGCGGATGCGGGGAACACAACCGCGCAGATGCCGATCAGGAGGGCAAGCAGCGCAAACAAGATCGGGAAGGAGCAAACTTTCTTATTCACGACGCTCGCCTCCCTTCGCATTCGCCTTGCGACGAATGTGCATCCAGGCCGCAGCAGCGCAAAGCACCGCCGCGCCGGCAAGGTACGTCAGAGTGACGCCCGACATACCAGAAAGGGGCAAAGAGGTGGAGTAGGTGTTGGTGAAGGTGGGAGTGGACTTGCCGGTGAGGTCGTGGGGCGTGTCAGTGGTCACTTCATTGCCATCACGATCCTGAATCTGCTTGTAGGTCGCAGTGACGTCGATATGGTGGTTAGAGTCGTCAGTCGCGTTAACCGTAATCTGATAGACCGACTTGTCGTACGTATAGTGCGAGAACAGCGAACCGTCGTCTTTCTCGCGCACGTAGTACGTGAAGGTCTTGGAAGCACCACGGCCAGTGGGGCCAGACGCGAGCTGGTCGAGTTGATCGAGTTTGTAATCAATCTTGTCGAAGCTCAGGGTCTGGGACTTGTCGCCGTCGGCAGTGGTGGACTTGCTGCTAACGATATCCGTAAAATCTGTGTCGGTCGCAAGCTGGAGCGTGAACTCCTTCATCTCGCCACCCTCAACGACCTTAGTCGCCATAGGCGTCCAGGAGCCCTTCGAGTCGTACGGAGTGAACTTGTTAGTGAAAGTCGTGGAGTCACCCTCACAGATAATTGGATAATAGTCTCCACTCTTCTGCACCTTGCTCCTCGCTTTTACGTTCTCCCACTTCCCAGACGACTCGCGGAATTCGTACTTGGTTACACCGACGTTTTTAATCGTGTAGTTATGGATGTAAAGATCCTTCAGTTGGCTTGAGTTTTCTTTACTCGGAACAGACATGAGCAAGGTCTTGGTATCTTCGGCCGTCACCACAATCTTATACACGCTGGAGTCGTACGTGATGCCAGAATCACCACCGGGATCTTCGACCAAGTAGTATGTGATTTCGTTACCCGCGCCACTCGATGCGAATTGTTCACCAAGGTCAAACGTAATGCTGCCTTCTGCATCATTTGCTGCTGTTCCAACCTCGGTGCAAACGTCGCGATTGAATGTCGTGCCAGCTGTCGTGCCAGCCAAAGGGTCGTCTGAATCCTTGCGATACACCGTAAAGGAGAACTCCCCATCATTGAGCTTGCGGCCTTCCAGCTTCTTGGTCGCCTTGAGCTTGAGGCTCGGATAGACGTACGTATCCGCAGGCACGCCTAGGTACAAGTCGCCATTCGACATGATGCCGCCGCCATGGTCCCAGGAATAGTTGCCCGTGATGAAAGTTCCGGCAGCTTCCTGCGCTTTATTCGCTTCAGCACTTCCAGCTGTGACAGCCGAAGACAGACCGACGCTCCGATAAATCTTCACGCCGCCATTGGCAGGGATATCGATAGGCTCACTGAGTTCTTTGGTATCACTGCATTCTTTGCTTCCAGAATACTTGGCGTCTCCGTCGCCGAGCATCTTGCCGATTACTGCCGCAAGCGGTTCCTGATGGCCAGCCGCTGCCGCAAGGAAGAAATCGGCATGACCCCTATCGCGAAACACCTTCGATCTGTATGCATCTTTATCTTGATTCTTGCCACTACCACCACCTGAAAGATGGGGCGTAACGTCATTGCCGGAATTGTTATCTTTGTCGTAAGGTTTACTGTTATGGTCATCGTTATCATACTCAGCGCCAGCAGACTTATTGCCAAAGATTGCCGTGCCCTTAGTGTTCGTTACCAACGTCTTGCCCGTCGGGCAGACTGCAACGCCACCGCCGTAGCCGCCAGCTTCATTGGCGCTAATGTACGAGTTATATATGAATAGCCTACCAGCAGTATATTCCTTGCCTTGGTCTGAGTTTCCCTGGACGAAGATACCGCCACCGCCCCAGTCAAAGCGAGACATGCAGTAGTTGTTAGTGATGTAGACTTTTCTGCCTGGAGTGCCGTTGCTGTCTGGAGTGCCGTTAATCATCGCGTCGACCATCTGGCCAACGCGGATACCAGCGCCCTCAGATCGGAAGCTCACATTAGAGGCAATTGTTCCTCCCGTAATGTTGAGCCAAGCCGTATCCTTGCGAGACCAGTCTTGTCGACCAACATCGGTAACGTAAACGCCACCGCCAGCTTCCTCGGAATAGTTGCCAGTAATCTGGCCATCGGAAATGGTGACATGGGCGCCGTTATTGGCAGCAAGCCCAGCGCCGCCATGGTCACCGTTGCCATCGTGGCCGCAAGATTTAGCCATTCTATTATTCGTGATATAGCCACCAGAAACGGTCACGATGCCGCCCACGGCCATAATGCCGCCACCGAGTCCCGCGCCGAGTGTGCTATTACCGGAGATTATGCCATTAGTTATGGCGACCTCGGAATAACGGGCATACACACCACCGCCACTATTAGCGCTGTTGCCGGCAATGACGCCGCCAGTCAGTTTAAGGGTCGAGGCGACGCCTTTCTCGTTGGATACCATAATACCCGCGCCGTCACCCGAGCCGAAAGCGCCGCAAACGTATCCGCCGCTCATGTTGACAGTAGAGCCGTTCTCGGCATAGATGAGGTTGCCGATTTGGCCATCTTTCTTTTGCGTGAGCACGCCGCTTTCAAGATTAAAGTGGCCGCCATTGAAAAGGTTGACGAGCCTTAACCCAGCAGCTTTGGTATCGCTGCAAGCCACAATGGCACCCTTGATATCAGCCTCATACGCTTTAAGAGTTTCGTTTGTAACGGTTCCGCTTGCGACCGATTCGGTTACGTAATAGGTAAGCTTGGTCGGGATGTTAGAATCGCCGTACTCCATTGAAGCGAGATTGCCACATTTGTTTTCTTGATTAGCCGGGATCTCTTTTGCGGCAGCTTGCTGGCCGTCCTTGACGGTCAGCGTCGCACCGCCGGTGATATTGAACAGAGGCTGATTTGAACTCGTATGCTTAATCTTATGGCCGTTTAGATCCAGCGTGATTTTGCTGTCTTTTTGCCCGAGCTGAATTATCGTGCTGGTATCAATATCTTTCGTAAGCTGAAAGTTGGCAGTGCCTTTCGCATTCTCCAGCTTATCTTTCAGCATACTCGCGCTATCTATCATCTCATCGGATGCCGTTTCAGCCTGCTCGTTTTCCGCAGCCGTAACACCGGTTTCACCATCCGAAGTCGTTGTGCCCTCGTTCTGCTGCTCTTCCTCGGACTGTCCCCCAAGCTGGGCATCGTCGCCAGCTTCGTCGCCCTCGGTCTCGTCACTATTCTGGTTCTCGGCATCCCTGCCAGTAGTGTTGTCTACATCAGTAGACTCAGTTGAGGAACCCCCCCCCATCACAGTTTCCTCGGTAGAAACCGTCTGGGCATCGTTGGCGATGGCCTGCGAGATCGGAGGCATGACGAGCGACAGTACCAGGCTCAACACGGAGGCTCCGCACAAAACGCCTGCCAGTACACGGCGCGTCGCTTTATTACTCTGCTTAGATTTGTCCGAATTCGCTTTCATCGATGTCTCCTCCCCAAGAGACCGCGATCTTGCTCTTTCACCATCAAACTTGGGCGCGCAACCTATAATTGCTCGCGCTCGATATGCATATTACTATTCTTTGTTTAAACAACGCAAGCCTAACAATGTCAATTTTACTTCGCGTTGCCTTAACTTCTTGACAATTATTCAAACTATGCATTGTTTTTCGAGGGTTAAATTTCGGAAAGATGCTGGTAAACTCGTTAGCAAATCTAGATAAATGACACTTTACCATTGTTTGTACAACATTTTGTTTTAACCCGCTCAATCTGTGAACGGTCAAAATTGCGCCATGAATGGCAGTATATCTACCTGCAAATATTAGCTTTGAGCTAATTGGTCAATTACTGCACAACCAGCGTATGCCGACATGTTCATACATCGACACTTGAATGACATCGCATGTTACCGGCTGCAAATCTCCTCGCTACAAAAAAGCGTTCCAACAATCGACTGTTGGAACGCTTGGAAAACCACCACAAAGGCGCTCTGCCCTCTTTGTGGTTGCCCCCAGGCGCTACAGAAGATGTTCCTCGATAAAGATCGCGATGCCGTCTTTGTCGTTGCTGGCGGTTACAAAGTCGGCGGCGGAGCGGGTGGCCTCGCTGCCATTTGCCATGGCCACACCCACGCCGGCGTCAGCCACCATGCAGGTGTCGTTATCGGCATCTCCAAACACGCAGATGTTCTGGAGCTCCATGTCGTTGAGCTCCGCCACGCGCACAAGGCCGCGCGTCTTGGACACGCGCGGATCCATGAACTCGTAGAGCCGCTGCGTGGTTTGCAGAGCCGCCGCCTTAACGGTGTCGTCGGCAAACGTCGACGCCCGCTCAATCACCCGCGGCATTACCTCGGGCGCCATGGCAAACATCACCTTGGGCTGTGGCTCGCGCAAAAACTCGGCAAAGTCGACCACCTGGTAGGGCACGCCGTCGACGCGCGACAGGTGCTCGACGCACGCGTTGCTCTCGGGCACGTAGAACACGCCGTCTCGGGGGCAGACGGGCGTTGCCGGAAGGTCCGCCATGTGCTTGCAGATGCGCGCGATAGTCTCGCCCGGCAGTGGATAGCTCAGCTCGTTGATGTCGTGCGCGCGGTCGATGACCTCGGCGCCGCCACAGCCCACCAGCACGTCTACCAAGCCTTCGATGGCCCAGAGCTTGTACATGGCCTCGGTCGCATGGGCGTCGCGCCCGGTGCACAGGCCAAAGAGCACGCCGCGCTCGCGCAGGGCGCGGATCGCCGCCACGGTGCGCGGGGACACCGTGTGCTGGCTCGTGAGCAGCGTACCGTCGATATCGCAGAACACGGCTTTGATGTGGCTGAAGGTGGTGTCCATGAGGGCCTTTCTGGGTAGCGCGGCGGTGTGGGGTGCATTCGTAAGCGGCGTACATGGTATACCAAGGCGCGCACGGGGCGCTTTGGTGCAAAACCACCACAAAGGTGCCTGGCCCCTTTGTGGTGGTTGCGACGTCTACGGGCCAAACCATCACAACATTCGATGTTTTTCGGCAAAATCGAGATTTTTACCGAATATTGTGATGGTTTCTTACCGCTTTACGGCACGATCCAAGTGATCGCGTCCAAACAGCAGCAACGCCGCAGGGACCGCCGTCACGACCATGCCTGCCCCCACGAGTGTCCGTTGTACGCCAAATGTTGCCGCCAGCCACGGGGCAATTGCCAGAGGGGCCACGCCAGCGAACATATTGCCAAAGCCCATGACCGAATTGACGCGACCAAGCTGCTCGAGCGGAGCCGTCGTTTGCACAATGGTGTTGTGGAGCGGGTTGACGACACCCCAAGCAATGCCCAGGGCGATCTGGCCGACGAGGGCCACGCCCACGTACGGCGTCCCCACATAGAGCAGACTTCCCAGGCCCACGGACATGAGCGCCACGAGCAGCGTTTTAAGGTTGACCAGGTGCGGCGGCAAGCGGAGCGCGAGCACGGCACCCAGCACCGCGCCCACACCGCAGGCCGACGAAAGCCAGCCCATCCACTCAACGCCGACGTGCAGGACATCGCGATAGAAAAACGACTCGAGCGGATCGAAGGCCCCGTAGCCAAAGTTCGAAAGAAAAATGATACAAAACAGCAGGGCAAGAACGCTGTTGGTAAAGACCGTCTTGATGCTGGTCGCGAAGGTGACGCGGGAGGATATGCTGGGGTTGGAGCTTTGTCCCGCACGCTCCCCTTCCTCTGCCGAATCGGCATCCACATGTCCGGCGACATGGCTGGCCTGCGGCCTAAAGCCCCAACTGACGACGAACGCCAACACGGTAAAGAGCATCATGAGCACGAACACCGCGCGCGACGATGCAGCCGCCGCGACAAAGCCGCCCAGCGTGGGTCCAACGATAATGCTCACGTTTGAGAACATGGCGATGGCGGAATTGATGTCTTTGAGTTCGGCGGGGTCGTCGGTGAGGTAGGCCGGATAAGATGTGGCGATGGGTTGGGCAAATCCCATCGTAAAGCCTAGGAGCACCGCGCCGAGCAGGACAATGCCGGTCGCATCACCAAAGGCAATGATTGCCGTGCCGGTTATAAGCGTGCCGACGATGCTCAGCAAGAAATGACGGCGCGGGCCCCAGGCGTCGAGTGCCGCGCCACCCGCAAAGGATCCCAGGATCACGAAAACGTTCATGAACAGGACGGCCAGCGATGTCGCGACGACTGAGGCATCGTCCGCATAGGTAAGCGTTCCGATGACGCCGATAAAATAACTGGTCTGAAACCCGGTGTAGATGAGGAAGCGCATTGCCACCAGGCGCTTGGCCTGCACGGACAGCGATGATTGAGGTTTTGAGAAAAGAGAGGCGAGCATGGAGACTCCTTGTTTCATACGAATACGGGCGGTGGGCATTCGCCACCGTCTGTCAAATCAATCTATCCGCATGAAACATTAAGGACACATCGAGCCCCTTCTCTCCGTTTTCCGTCCGTCATGAACTACTTGGTAGATTGTAAGGCATGTCCCACACATCTACTAAAACAAAAACCACCACAAAGGTGCCTGGCCCCTTTGTGGTGGTTGCGACGTTTACGCTGGTTGAGACTTGGCTAGGCCAGGTCGGCGCCGTTGGTGGCGATGACCTTCTTGTACCAGAAGAAGCTGTCCTTGCGGCTGCGGGCGAGCGTGCCGTTGCCGTCGTTGTCCTTGTCGACGTAGATGAAGCCGTAGCGCTTCTTCATCTCGCCGGTCGAGGCGCTCACCAAATCGATGCAGCCCCACATGGTGTAGCCCATCAGGTCCACGCCGTCCTCGATGGCAATCTCCATCTGCTTGATATGCTCGCGCAGGTAATCGATGCGGTAGCCGTCGTGAATCGCACCGTCCGCCTCGACCTCGTCCACCGCGCCCAGGCCGTTCTCGACGATCATCAGCGGCACCTGGTAGCGGTCGTAGACCTCCTCCAGGTAGTAACGCAGGCCCTCGGGGTCGATCGCCCAACCCCAATCGCTCTTCTTGAGGTACTCGTTGCCGGCGCCACCAAAGATGTTGCCCTGCTCCAGCAGCACCGGGTCAGCCGTGGCCGTGGCGCTCATGTAGTAGCTAAAGCTGTAGAAGTCGACCTTGCCGGCGGCCAGCGTGGCGGCGTCCTCGGGCGAAACCTCCACGTGCACGCCTTCGCGGCGCCACACGCTGGGCGCCCACGAGGGATACGCACCGCGCACCTGCACGTCGCCGCAGTAGAAGTTCATCTCGCGCTGCTGCTTTTGTGCGGCCAGAACGTCTGCCGGATTGCACGTGTGCGGGTAGCAGGCGTTGCCGGCGATCATGCAGCCGATCTTGTTCTGGGGATCGATCTGATGGCCCATGGTGACGCACTTGGCGCTCGCCAGGAACTGATGGTGCAGGGCATCGAAGCGCGCCTGCGGGTCGTCCCAGTCGCAGTCGCCAAAGGCCATGGGCGTGTCGGTTGCCTCGGGCACCATGCCGCCGCCCATCACGCCGCCAAAGCCGCCCATGAGCAGGCAATTGATTTCGTTAAAGGTGAGCCAGTAGCGCACCAGGCCCTTGTACTCGGTCATGACGGTGCGGGCGTAGTTGAGGTAGAAATCGATGAGCTTGGGGTTCTTCCAGCCTCCGTAGTTTTTGGACAGACCATAAGGCAGCTCATAGTGGCTAAGGGTGACCATGGGCTCGATGCCCTGCTCCTGACAGGCCTGGAACACACGGCGGTAGAACTCGATGCCGGCCTGGTTGGGCTCGGCCTCGTCGCCGTTGGGGAAGATACGGCTCCAGTTGATGGACATGCGGTAGCACTTAAAGCCCATCTCGCCAAAAAGCTTGATGTCGTCGAGATAGTGATGGTACATGTCCACGGCCTCGTGGCTGGGATAGTGGTACTGGGGCAGAATGCCGTCGGTAATGTGGCGCGGCTCGGAGACCGTGCCGCCGGTCATGATGTCGGGAACGCCGAGGCCCTTGCCGTCCTCGTTGTATCCGCCTTCGCACTGATTGGCGGCAGTGGCACCGCCCCACAGAAATCCATCGGGAAAAGCCATGTTGGCTCCTTTCGTACGTGTTGGGATGTTGCGTGGACGCCGAAGCGGCGTCCACGAGGTAATTTGCGTCCCGATCGGAGTTCGCGTTGAGTCGGCCGCCACGAAACCGGCCCATCTACTACGTTTGGTCGTGAACCCCCGACCACGCCGCAATTGTCAAAAATAAAACCGCAGGTAGACGGCTTGGCGGTTTTCGAAAAACCACCGTGTGGTTGGCCCCTACCACTTAAACGTAGTAGATAGGCCGGTTTCGTGGCGAGGCATGTTGCGGGACGCGCACGGACCGACCCATCGAAACTATGCCGGCTTAAGATATGCGGACGGAGCTGACGGAGACGACGTTTGCCCAGATAAAACCGACCAAAATAAACCTGTCCCTTATTGGCAGGTTCAAAACCATGCCGGTTTACGGGGCAGAACCAGTGCCCCTTGAGCATGCCAGAAACGGCAAGGACAAAACCGCAGGTAGGAGGCTTGTCAGTTTACGGAAAAACGGGGTATGGTCAGCACTCACCGTTTCAGCCCCGTAATCCGGCATGGTTTTGATTTTGGGCAGTCGCTCGGACGAGCGCATGGCATCTAGCCCCTTTGAAAAAAACCGGCGGGGCGCTCCCCCCGCCGGCTTGGTACCGAGTCTTTGTCGTTTGGGCTACTTGGCAGCCTCGGGCTTGTAGGTGGCAAACTCGATCGCAAAGCCCACGGCGGCACTCACGAAAGAGGCAACGATAGCCCAGATCATGTGGTTGATGCCGTTAACACCGGAGGGGTCGATGAAGGACAGCCAGTTGAAGACGCCCAGACCACCGGACATGTACACCACGGCGCCGGAGAGACCAATGATGAGGCCGCCCACAGCAGAACCGATGCTGGCGTTGATGAAGGCCTTCTTATCGGGCAGGGCGACACCGTAGATAGCGGGCTCGGTGACACCAAAGAAGAAGGCGGAGATCATGGCCGGCAGCGCGATACCGCGGAACTTCTCGTCCTTGTTCTTGAGATACATGGCGAAGAGCACGGCGCCCAGCGAGAAGGAGTGGGCGATAACGGAGCCCAGGATGTAGTCGTGGCCCAGAGTGGACAGGTTGACCAGCGCGATGGGCACGAGCGACCAGTGGAAGCCAAAGATGACCAGGCACATCCAGAAGGCACCGACGAGGGTGCAGCCCAGGAGGGAGCCGATCATGGGCAGGCCAAACAGCAGCGCGAAGAACTCACCAAGCAGGTTGGTGATGAGCGTGGCGATGGGGCCAATGACCAGATAGCCAAGGGTGACGGTAACGGTGACGACGATCAGCGGGGTGAAGAACATCTTCATAGAAGCGGGCATCCACTTCTTAACCCAGTGCTCGAGGGTGGAGCCAAACCAGACCATGAGCAGGATGGGGATAACGGAGCTGGTGTAACCCGAGGCAGGCATGATGAGCGGCAGGCCCAGGAACGTGGTGTACCAAGAGAAGGTGCCAGCAAAGCCGAGCTCGACGGAGCCGACAACCTCGCCCGAGGTCAGGGCAACCATGGTGGGATACACCAGGGCAAAGGCGATGGCCATGCCGTTGAACTCGCTCATCTTGAACTTCTTGGCCGCGGTAAAGCCAAGCACCACGGGCAGGAAGTAGAACATGCCGTCAGCGACGGTGTAGAGCAGCGTGTAGGCGCCGTCGTTGGCAAAGCTCGGGACCAGGAAGGTAGCGAGCGCCAGCAGGCCCTTCATGATACCGGCAGCGGCGAAGGTGCCGAGCATGGGGGCGAAGATGCCCGAGATGAGGTCGATGATCACATCGGTAACGCCCTTGGGAGCGGCATCGTCGTCATCGGCGTCGACGGCGCCGCCGTCGCTAAAACCGCCGGCCTTGAGAACGGCGTCGTAGACGTCCTCGACGATGTTGCCCACAACAACCTGGTACTGGCCGTTGGCGTGCATGACCTTGATGACGTTGGGCAGCTCGGAGATTGCCTCGTCATTGGCCTTCGACTCGTCCTTGAGCTTAAAACGAACACGGGTAATGCAGTGTGCGACGCATTTGACGTTGGACTTGCCGCCAACCAGCTCTACGATCTGGGCAGCAAGATCGTCGTATTTACCTGCCATGATCTGTCCTCTCTTTTCCAAATTTCGACAAAAATATCCCCTACCGCGAGCCGGTACCTTGCCCGCAGTTAGAAACCAAAAAGAATTGTTGCGATTGCCGCCGGGCTGGCGGCTTTACTCACTCGGTCTGCGAAGCCGATCGCAGACGGTTGATATGCATCATCAGATACAAGAGCTCCTCGTCCGAGCAGCTCTGCTTGAACTCTTTCTCGAACACGCGGTTGATGGCGTACGCACACTGGTAGGCCTCGGGAAAATCGCGGGCGGCCTGCATAAACAGTGAGGAGTTCTCGGTCTGCGTGCAGCTGCCCTTAACAAGGCGGCGAACCAAAAAGCGCAGGTGCGCAAGAAAGCGAATGTAGCAGTACGACGCCGTGTCGAGCGAGCAGCCGAGCTGCTTTTCCACGGAATGGGTTACCTCATCAAGCACGCGGGTGCTCTTCATGATGAAGTCCATGTCCTTGGCGCGGCCCATGCCGTCGACCTCGGCGTTAACGATGTGGAGCGCGATGCTCGTGGCCTCGTTCTGACCCAGCTTGGCGCCGGTGTGCTTTTGCACGATGGCGAGCGCGGCCTGACCGATTTCGAGCTCACGCGGGTAGATGAAAGCCACCTCATGCTCGAGCGGGTTGGGAGCGCTGATCTGGTCGTCGTCGCGCTGAACGGCAAACTGCAGGTGATCTGCCAGGATAAAGGGCAGGCCACCGGACAGCTTGCAACCAAGCTGCTGGGATGCGAAGCAGGCAATGTCGCTTGCCGCGAGCAGAACGTCGTCGGGAAGTGTGCCGACCATATCCTGCAGGCTCTCGGGAACGTTATAGAATTTGCGCTGGATGAGCGACTCATCGGCAAGCTCGTAGGGCATCTCGTGAAAACCGATGCCCTTGCCAAAGACAACAACCTCTCGGCCGTCATCGCTGGCGGCGAGAGCAACGTTATTGTTGATCTTCTTTAAAATGAGCATGAAAAAACTCCTCGGACATCGGCGCTAGACGACGGGGCGATATTCCTCGTCTTCTATTATGCGCAAGTGATGCCTCCCGAGGAGTAATAAACTTGTGAGCACGTGGGCGATTGTAGGATGAAACTTGCATGCAGCGTAAGCCCCATTGGTGCGAAAGTCCGCTGAACGGTAGGAAATCGCCTGTAAACGGCAAAACCACCACAAAGGTGCCTGGCCCCTTTGTGGTGGTTTTGGCTGATGCCCCGATGTTACTCGCGCGGGGTGCCGTAGGGGTTGTACAAATCTGCAAGAGCAAATGTGCCGGTAGTAGCATCAAAGTCGAGTTCGAGCACACAGCAGTTGCCAATGCGGTGCTTCATCTTGAGCGGCTCCACGCCCACGCCGCGCATGACCTGAGCCGCTGCGGCGCCATGGCTCACGCACAACACGCTCTCATGTCCAGGGCGCTGCATGAACTCGGTGATGGTCGCCATCATACGCTCGCGAAACTCGACTTCGCCCTCGCCGTCATACTGCTTGTAAAAATCGCCGTACGGCAGGCGCGGATTCAAATCCTCGCTCGCGCCCTCAAATTTGCCAAAGTTCCACTCCTTAAGGCCCTTGACGCGCTCGTAAGGCTGACCGGGGAACGCAAGCTCAAGCGTGTCGCACGCACGCTCGGACGTCGAACTGTACGCATGGTCAAACGTAAGGCCACGCCCTCGCAGGGTCGCACCGACAGTTTTAGCCTGCTCGATTCCCAGCTCGGTGAGCGGCGAGTCACACCAGCCCTGCTTGCGACGAAGCAAGTTAAAGAGCGTTTGACCGTGACGCATAAAGTACAGTTTTGACATGAGGCCTCCGTGATCGCAATCGTTTGTCAGCGATTATGACACCTTGAGCTAACTTTAAGTCAAAGCTTTTTTGCAAAAACCACCACAAAGATGCCTGTCCCTTTTTGGCATGTTATGGCAGCGCAGCGAGCCGGTTCCAAGTGCCCCAGGTCGCCCCGAAAGAGGAGCGACGCGTACTTTGGTACGCGAGCGACGGCTTGAGGGGCGAGATGGGGTGCTTGGGGCCGGCGCAGCGTCAAGCCTTAAAGGTGGTCTTGGATGAGATCGCAAATGGCTCGGGCGTCGTTGATGTTGATGGCTCGGGTCGCGAAGCCGGCGTCGAAGGCCTGGCGCGCCAGGGCTTCGTTGCAGGCAAGCGCCAGCGTGTGACCGTCGACCAGGTCGAGCGAGCTCTTGCCGCGCAGACGGTCGACACCGGAGCGCGCTACCACGATGTTGTCGAAGCCCTCGGTCTTGTAGCCCTCGATGATCACCACGTCGACATCGTTGTAACGCGACAGCAGCTCGCGCGCGGGCATCTCGTCCTCCTCGCGCGTGTCAGCGTACTCCGCCCAGCGCGTGGCGCAGATGAGGCCCACGTGCTTGGATCCGGCTTGGTGATGGCGCCAGGTGTCCTTAGCGGGCACATCGATATCAAAACCGTGATGCCCATGATGCTTGAGCGAACCCACGCGCAGGCCGCGGCGGGTGAGCTCGGCGATAACCTTCTCGACGAGCGTGGTCTTGCCCGAGTTTTGGTAGCCGATAAACGCGATCGCGGGGACGGCCGGTGTCGGAGCTGCGGGCGCGACGGCGGCAGGCGCGCTTGTGGGAGCGTTACCGTCGGCGCCGGCGGCCTCAACAGTAGCGGCCTGACGCTCGGCACGATCCCACACGCCCGAGCGGCCACCCTCCTTGTGCAGCAGGCGAACGTCGACGATCTCCATGCCACGATCGACGGCCTTGCACATGTCATAGATCGTGAGGCACGCGGCACTCGCGCCGGTCAGGGCCTCCATCTCAATACCCGTCTTGCCCGTCACGCCCGCCGTGACCAACACATGAAAGCCAACCTGCCCGTCCGCGCGCGGCGGCGCCCAGCCCTCGGGCACGTCCTCGGCAGGCGTCCCCGCCGGCGCGATAGGCTCGATATCGCACTTACTCTTGGTAATGAGCAACGGATGGCACATGGGGATGATGTCACTCGTACGTTTGATGGCCATGATGCCCGCAACGCGTGCGCAAGCGAGCACGTCGCCCTTTTTAGCGCCATCCTGCAGCACCATGGCCTGCGTCTCGGGGTGCATAAGAATCGTGCCCTCGGCGATGGCAATGCGATGGGTCTCGGCCTTGTCGGACACGTCAACCATGCGCACCTCGCCCTTGGCATCCACGTGCGTCAGCTCGTCGCGGCGGGTGTCGCGGGCGGGCTCGGCAGCAGTGCCGGCGGACGGCTGTACCGCCGCGGACCCAGCGGTGTTGCTGGCAGCAGCCGTGGCTTTATGGGCAGACATCGCGGCCCTGCGAGCGGCCTTGGTGGCATCGGCGTACCTGCTCTTGGCCATATGATCATCCTCCGATTTGGGACATAAATCGTTGCGTGCCCTCAATTATCGCGTGTTCCTGCGGTTTGTGGGCCACGGCATCGCGCCAAATCGAAAGTACCTGCATATCATCACCACGGCGCAGGGCGTCGCGCACCGAATACTCGGCATCGCTGAACAGGCACGGACGCACGTTGCCATCGGCCGTCAGGCGCAGACGGTTGCAATTCGCACAAAAATGGTTGGACATGGCGCTGATAAAGCCGACCGTTCCCGCCGCGCCCGGAAAATGCCAATAGCGCGCAGGGCCCGCGCCGGCAGGAGCGTCGTTGATGTCGAGCGGCCCGAGCTCGCCCAGCCCCGTCGCGGCGGCCCCGGCATTGATGCGCGCCCGTAGCTCGTCGCTCGGCACGGTATCGCTCGCGTCCCACAACTCGGGATTGAGCGTGGGCGCATGCGGGTCCACAGCGCAATGCGAGCTCGTGTGTTCGTCGCCAATGGGCATGTATTCGATAAAGCGCAGGTGGATGGGACGGTCGAGCGTGAGCCGCGCGAGGGCCGCCACATCTTGGTTGAGCCGGCGCACCACAACGCAGTTGACCTTAACGGGCTCAAAGCCCCAGGCCAGCGCCGCGTCGATGCCAGCCATGGTCTGCTCGAGCCGACCCAGGCGCGTAATCTTTCCAAACAGCGTAGGGTCGAGCGTGTCGAGCGAGATGTTGACGCGGTTAAGGCCGGCATCTTTGAGCTGCGGTGCCAGCTTGGGCAGCAGGGCGCCATTGGTGGTAAGCGAGATGTCCTCGATCTGCGGAATCGCGCGGATGTCGCGAATGAGCGGAATGATACGGCGGCTGACCAGCGGCTCGCCGCCCGTCAGGCGTACGCGGCGAATGCCCTCCCCCGCCACCAAGCGCACAAAGCGGGCGATTTCCTCGGCACTGAGCAGCTCGTCGTGCGCGCGGGGTGCCACGCCATCGGCCGGCATGCAGTAAATGCAGCGGAAATTGCACTTGTCGGTAACGGCAATGCGCAGGTAATTGATATCGCGACCAAAGCCGTCATGTTGCACGTGCCCGTCCACGCAGCCCTCCCCTCACGCGGCGTTTTATTCTTCGGAAAACATAATACCCCACGGGAGAATCATGCCGACACCCGTACGACAGGACAGGTCGCTTCGAGCAAAACGGACTTTCCAAGCCCATCCTCAGCATACAAACCATCACAACATTCGATGCTTTTCCCGTTTTTGGCAAAAAACGTCGAATGTTGTGATGGTTTGCCTGCCCGCGGCACCCCGTAGAAAGACCAAAGCGCCCCTAGAGGCCGCCGTCCCAGTGGCGAATCACGAATTCTCGAAGGTCGTTCTGCCGCTTTTGGAACGCTTCGCTTCGGTCGCACTTGAGGCCCATAGCGAGCGCAATGGCGTTCATCGCCCGGTGCAATTGCAGCTGATGGGCAAACTGAGTCCCGGTGAGGACGATCATCCTAAAGCCCAGCGCGCTCAGTACGGTCATACGCTCCGCATCCGACGCGCTGCGCTGTTTATCAAGATGGTCCGAGCCGTTGTATTCAATCCCCGTACCGCTCGCAGGCGCATATACGTCAATCTCGAAATACCCGGCCTTTGCGAGACACTTGAACTCGTTGGGAACATCGACCCTATGGTTGAGCTCGATTTTGGCGTATCCCAGCCCGCCCTGGAAACGTTTTGCTACGACCATGATTGCGGTGGCCGTCTCCATGGGCGACCGCGCGCCATCGTGCACGCGCTTGAGCACGGCGGCCGCGCGTATAGCCCCCTGACGAGATCGGTTCTCATTGCAATAGGCAATCAAGTCGGCAACGGTATACCTCTGCCCCATCTCGACATAATCGTCCGTCGACAGATGATTCAAATGGTATCGGGCGCAGATTTCATAGCCATATTCCAGCTGCTCGGGCTCGCTCATCCACGAACCCGCTTGGACAAAGCACATGACCTCATCAACCACCAGAAGGTCCTCTGCCACCTCGATAAGATGGCCTGGAGGTACCGGCGCTCCAAACACGTGGCACCTAAATCCAGTCGGCGTCGAGCGCTCAAAATCGAAGTTGACGAGCGTGTCGATATGATCGAGCTCTTCTCGTGGAAAACCAAGCGCAACCAGATAGTCGGTAACGATCCCGACTGCCGCTGAAGCCCTCAGCCCCTTGGCATCGAGTCCCAATTTGGGCAGGCTCGCGGTCGGCTCTGCCTCGTTAGCAAGCGAGTCCTCATCGTATAGGCTGCTTGCTCGCGAGAGCGGCTCGGACGGGCGCGCCACGTCGTGGTACAGCCAGGCAGTCTTATGGGACAGGACAATCGGCAGGTCCATGAGCCCTCCAATGGAGTCGGATAACCAACCTTATTCCCCTGCCCACGGGTCCGCACACCTTCGCGCGCAAGAAAGCGATTCCACTCGATCGAGTGGTAGAAAAACCATCACAACATTCGATGCTTTTCCCGATTTTGGCAAAAAACGTCGAATGTTGTGATGGTTTGAGACAAGGCGAGGGGCACGGAGGGGTCAAAGCATCGTGCTCGAACAGGTTAATCCAACTCTTTTAAGCCATGCGCCAGTTGCCAGTACTCGCCGTGCTGGGCGAGCAGCTCTTCGTGCGTGCCGCGCTCGATGATGCGGCCGTGCTCGAGGACCATGATGGCGTCGGCGTCGCGGACGGTGGACAGGCGGTGCGCGATCATAAACGTGGTGCGTCCGCGCATGATGCGATCCATGCCGCGCTCGATGAGCTTTTCGGTGCGCGTGTCGATGGAGCTCGTGGCCTCGTCCAAGATGAGCACCGGCGGGTCGGCGACGGCCACGCGCGCGATGGCGAGCAGCTGGCGCTGGCCCTGCGACAGGTTGGCGCCGTCGGCCGTGACCGGCGTGTCGTACCCTCTAGGCAGGCGGCGGATAAGCGAATCCGCGCAGGCAGCCTCGGCGGCGGCGCGCACTTCCTCGTCGGTCGCGTCGAGCTTGCCAAAGCGGATGTTCTGCGCAATGGTGCCGCTAAACAAGTGCGTGTCCTGCAGCACAATGCCGAGCGACCCGCGCAGGCTGGCCTTGGCAATGTGCTTGACGTCGATGCCGTCGTACGTGATCTCGCCGTCATCGACCTCGTAGAAGCGGTTGATGAGGTTGGTGATGGTCGTCTTACCGGCGCCTGTGGAGCCCACAAACGCGATCTTTTGCCCCGGCTTGGCAAACAGGTTGAGGTCCGTGAGCACACGGGTGCCCGGCACGTAGGAAAAGTCCACGGCATGGAAGCGCACGTCGCCGGCAAGCGGGACCAAGCCGCACGTGAGCTCGGTACCGTCGGCAGCCACCGCACGGCCCGACTCATCAACGGCAGCCACATCATGCAAGTGCCCGTACGCGCCCACGCCCTGGCCCTCGGGAATCTTCCACGCCCACGCGGCGTCGCCCGTCTGCACCAGCTCCACGCAGCCCTCGTCTACCTCGGGCTTAAGGTCCATGGCGGCAAATAGGCGCTCGGCACCGGCCAGCGCGTTGAGCAAAAAGTTGCCCAGCTGCGTGAACTGGTTGATGGGCATGGCGGCCTGACGCACAAAGACCAGGTAACTTGCAAGCGCGCCCACGTCGGCGAGCCCCTTGATGCAGAGCATGCCGCCCGCCACGGCGACGATGGCGTAGTTGGCATAGCCGATCACCACGGTCATGGGCACCATCGAGTTGGCGTAGGCCTGCGCGGCACCACCGGTGCGGCGCAGCTCTTGGTTGCGCGCGTCAAAACCAGCCACGTTGGCCTGCTCGTGATTAAAGACCTTGATGACCTTTTGGCCCGAGACCATCTCTTCGATATATCCGTCCAGGTCGCCAAGCGACGCCTGTTGGGCGGCAAAAAAGCGCTTGGAACGCATGCCCGAGTAGCGAGCGTACAGCACAATGGCCACATCGCACACGAGCGTGATAATCGTGAGCTGCCAGTTGAGGATGATGAGCATGGCCGTGGTGCCGACCACCTGGATGCTCGCCTGAATCACGTTGGCAAAGCTGTTGTTGAGCGCCTCGGAGACGGTGTCGACGTCGTTGGTAAAGAAGCTCATGATGTCACCCGAGCGCGTGCCGTCGAAGTAACTGAGCGGCAGCATCTGGATGTGCGCGAACAGGTCGCGGCGAATATCGGACACCACGCGTTGGGCCGCGCGCACCATGATCTGCGAGTAGCCCAGAGCCGAGAGCACGCCCGCGGCGTAGATGGCAGCGGTAAAGATAACCTGCCTAGCGAGCAGTTCCTCGCCGCCCGTTGCCAAACCGTTGACGATGGGGCGCACCATGTAGGTACCGGCAAGGCTCGCGATGGCGGCCACAGAGGCAAGCACACCCACCGCGAGCAGCGAAAACTTGGCGTGTCCCATGTAGGAGAGCAGGCGGCGGAGCGTCTGCGTCAGATTGGCGGGACGGGCCTGAGCGGATGTCTTAGGCATGGCGCTCACCCCCTTCCAAGGGCGATCCGCTGGGAACGCAGGAAAACGGATCATTCGCGCAGCCATCGTCGCAGCCATCGTCGCAGCCGTCGCCGGTGTCCGCGTTCCCCGCGAACTCCATCTGCGAGGCGTAAATCTCCTGGTAGATGCTATCGCCCGCCAGCAGTTCCTCGTGCGTGCCCACGCCGTGGACACGACCGTCGTCCAACACAATAATGCGGTCGGCATCCATGACGCTCGCAATGCGCTGTGCGATGACAATCACCGTCGTATTGGGAATCTGAGCAATATGCTCACGAATCTTGGCGTCGGTCGCCATATCGACCGCGCTGGTCGAATCGTCAAAGATGAGCACACGCGGATGTTTGAGCAACGTACGCGCGATGCACAGACGCTGTTTTTGTCCGCCCGAGACGCCGGCACCGCCCTGGCCCAGATAGCCGTCGAGTCCGCCGATGCGATCCAGGAACTCGTCCACGCATGCCGCCCGGCAGGCACGCAGCAGCTCCTCGTCGGTGGCATCGGGCGCGCCCCACTGCAGGTTCTCGCGCACGGTACCCGTAAACAGCACGTTCTTTTGTAGCACGATGCCCACGGCGTCGCGCAAGGCGGCCAGGTCGTAATCGCGCACATCGCGCCCGCCCACGAGCACGGCGCCTTCGGTGGCGTCGTACAGGCACGCGATCAGCTGCACAAGCGAGCTCTTGCCCGAGCCTGTGCCGCCGAGGATGCCCACCGTCGAGCCGCTCTCGATGCGAAGGTCGATATGTTCGAGCACATCCTCGGCTGCATCCTCGCGGTACTTAAACGACACGTCGCGAAACTCGATGCTTCCGTCGGCCACCCCGTGCACGGCAGTGGCAGCGTCGGGCGCCTGGATAAGCGAACGCTCGTCGAGCACCCGCGAGATGCGCTCCACGCTGGCAAGTGCGCGCGTGAGCAGCAAAAACACGTTGGAAATCATCATGAGCGAGTTCATGATCAGCAGCACATAGCTCATGAAGCCCGTGAGCGAGCCCACGCCGAGCTCGCCGGCAAGAATCATGCGCCCGCCGATCCACAGAATGGAAAGCGCCGCCACGTACATCGACAGCTGAAACACCGGCAGGTTGAACACGGCGTTGCCAAAGGTCTTCGTCGCCGTGTGCGCAAGCTCGGTATTGACGGCATCGAACTTGGCCTCCTCGTGCTCGGCGCGCACGTACGCTTTGACGGCGCGCACAGCGGTGAGATCTTCCTGCACCACGCCGTTGAGATGGTCCATCGAGGTCTGCAGCTGGCGGTAAAGCGGACTGACGCGATAGGTGATAACGCCCAGTACGATCGCCAACACCGGCAGGATGATCGCGAATACCGTAGCAAGCGGACGCGACAGCACCAGCGCATAGACCAAGCCGACGATGAGCGTCACGGGCCCGCGCACCATGGGGCGGAAGCCGTTACCTACGGCGTTTTGGATGACGGTGATATCGGTGGTCATGCGCGTGACGAGCGAGCTGGCATCGTAGTTGTCCAGATTGCCAAAGGCGAGCGTCTGAATCTTGCGATACTCCGCCTCGCGCAGGTTAGCGCCCAGCCCCGAGGCAACGCGGGCAGACGTGCGCGCATAGCCCAAGCCAAGTACCAGCGAAAATGCGGCGCACACCAACATATACGCGCCCTGCAACAGCATGTAGTTGATGTCGCCCGCGGGCACGCCCACGTCGATGATATTTGCCATGATGACCGGGATAAACAGCTCGAGCGCCGTCTCGGCCGTCACAAAGAACACGCCGAGTATGGCATCGCGGCGGTATGTCCCCAGATAGGAAAACAGAATCTTGAGATTGCGCACGCAGGTTCATCCCCCATCAAACGTCGTTCGCAAACCCACGTATTATGGCGCGCCGTGCGGCGGTGTCAAGTGTTCCGAAATCGATTTCTGCAAGGCTAGTGCAGGCGCTAAGCTTGCAAGGTGCATCTCTGTATTCAATTGGAAATGAACGCGAGCGCGACTTTTTTCGCCCCGCTGCCAACATAAACCTTGACTCTACAATCGTTGTAGGGTTTTCACTACACTGGTAGCAAAACGAACCCAGCCAGAAAGCCCCGCCCATGGAACACGACCTCACACGCGGCAATGTCCTCAAGACCATCGCGGTCTTTGCCCTGCCCTATATGCTCTCGTACTTTTTGCAGATGCTCTACGGCATGGCCGACCTGTACATGATGGGGCAGTTTAGCGGCGCCGCCGGCATCACCGCCGTGGGCAATGGCGCGCAGACGCTCTATATCATTACCGTGACGCTCGTGGGCCTGGCCATGGGAACGACGGTTATCGTCGGCCACGCCGTGGGTTCGCGTCGGTTTGACCGCGCCGAGACCGCCATCGGCAACACCATCACGCTCTTTATGGGTGTCTCGGTGGTGCTGGCCGCTGTCCTGCTCGCACTGTGTCCGCAGATTGTGGCACTCATTGGCACGCCGGCCGAGGCGGTCGAGGGCACCGCCGCCTACCTGCGCATTTGCTTTATCGGCATTCCCTTTATCGCCGCGTACAACATTCTTTCGGCCATCTTTCGCGGCCTGGGCGATTCGCGCTCGCCCATGTACGTGATTGGCGTGGCATGCATCATCAACATCGCGCTCGATTTTCTGTTTATCGGCCACATGGGGCTCGGCCCCGTGGGCGCGGCGCTCGGCACGGTGACCGCGCAGACGGCCAGCGTTGCCCTCGCGCTCGTGTGGCTCAAGAGCCGCCGCACGAACATCCACGTTAAGCGCAGCGACCTGCGCCCCCAGCCCGAGGTGCTCGGTAGCATTCTTAAAATCGGCGTGCCCGTGGCCGTGCAGGACGGCTGCATCCAGGTGGCGTTTATGTTCATCACCGTCATCGCCAACCACCGCGGTCTGGTCGACGCCGCCGCCGTGGGCCTGGTCGAAAAGATGATCAGCTTTTTGTTCATTGTGCCGAGTTCCATGGGCGCTACCGTCAGCGCGCTCACGGCGCAAAATGCCGGCGCGGGCAAGGGCGATCGCGCGCGTCAGGTACTCAAGGACGCCATGACCATCTCGGTGGTGTACGGCTGCCTGATCACGGTGCTGATGTGGCTGGCGGCGCCGGCGTTTATCGGCTTTTTTGCCAAGGACGCTGCAGTAGTCGCCGCCGGTACCGGCTATATGCGCAGTTATATTTTCGACGCGATTTTTGCCGGCATCCACATTTGCTTTAGCGGCTTTTTCGCTGCGTATGGCAAGAGCTACATCGGCTTTGCGCACAACGTGCTGGCCGTGGTGCTCATTCGCGTGCCCGGTGCATGGCTACTGTCGAACGCCTATTCCGACACGCTGTTCCCCATGGGTATCGCCTCGCCGTGCGGATCGATTCTATCGGCGGTCATCTGCGTGATTGCCTTTACCGTGCTCAACCGCCGCGGAACTTTTGACAAGCTGATGGCGTAGCGAGGCGACGCATGCCTAGCACCTCTCCCCTGTTTTTACCGAAAGGAGCGGTCCTGTGACCGACATGCCAAGCGAACACACCGAGGGCCTGCTCCGCATTGGCGAGGTGGCGCGCTTGCTCAATTTGAGCGTGGGCACACTGCGCCATTACGAACAGATGGGGCTATTGGAGCCGGCATATGTCGATCCGACGAGTGGGTACCGCTACTACGGATCCCGGCAGCTCTCCACCCTCAACACCATCGGCAACCTGCGCGTTCTCGACTTGCCGTTGGCGCAAATTCGCGAGTTTGTCACTACGCGCGATATGGATTTGATGCAACGGCAACTGACCAAGCAACAGGAGTTAATTGAGCACAGGCGGCGTGAGTTGGAGCGCATGTCGCGCAAGATTGACCAGCGGCTTGCCTTGCTTCATGGCGCTTTGAATGCTGATCTCGACACCATTAGCGAAATCGAGGAACCCGAACTTCGCTGCGCCACGCTGCACGAGCGCGTCAATCCCACCGACGCTTATTCGCTGGGATGGCATATCCGCCAGCTTCAGCAGGGACAGCACGAAACCTTTGCCTATCTGGGCAATCTGGGCGTCGGGATCAGCGCCGAGCGTCTGGCCGCCGGCGACTTTGATGGTTACGACGAGGTCTTTCTGCTGCTCGATGACAACGATGATTACTTGGGCGACGTTGAGACGCGACCCGCCGCGCGTTGCCTGACCATAAGTTTCCGCGGCACGCACGGGCAAGCAGGCCCGCGCTACGAGCGGCTGCTCGGCTATATGCGCGAACACAACCTGACGCCCGCCGGGCCGTCGCGCGAGATTGCCCTGATCGATGACATCATCAGCGACGACCCGGCAACCTACGTGACGCAGATCACGGTGCCGGTTGCCCCAGCAAAGTAAGAACCGCCCGGAAGGCATCGTGCTTCCGGGCGGTTCTTCAATTTGGTTATCGACGCCTTAAGCCTCCGGCACCTGACCAGTCGCCAGGATCTGCTCGAGGGCGTCCTCGTCCAGCACGGGTACGCCCAGCTGCTCGGCTTTGGTGAGCTTGGAGCCCGCTTTGGGGCCGGCAACCAGATAGCTCGTCTTCTTGGACACGCTGCCCGAGACCTTGGCGCCGAGCACCTTGAGCGCCGCGCCTGCCTCGTCGCGGGTGCGGTTGACGAGCGTGCCGGTGAGCACGAAGGTCAGACCCGCGAGCGGTTGTGCATCGGCGAGCTCGCCCGCCACGCCCGCGTCGGCTGCGGCTTGTGCATGCGCGGCGCCCAAGTCGACCTCGAGCGACAGACCCGCCTGGCGCAAACGCTCCAGCACGGCAAGGTTTTCGGGCACGGCCAGGAACTGCTTGACGCTCGCCGCAATCTTGGGACCGATGCCCTCGCACTCGGCGATGTCCTCTTCACTCGCCAAGATGAGCTTATCAATCGACAGGAATCGCTCGGCGATGACCTCGCCCACGCTCTTGCCCACGTGGCGGATGCCCAGGGCAAACAGCACGCGACCGAGCGGCTGGCTCTTGGACTTGTTGAGCTCGGCGATGATTTTCTCGGCCGTCTTGAGGCCCACCGGGATGGGGTCGCCCTTCTTGACGCCCTTTTTGCTGTTGGAGCTAGCGTACACGCGCCCTGTGTCCAGGCCTGCGATGTCGTCGACCGTGAGCTGGTAGAAGTCCGCGACATCGTGGATCAGGCCGGCAGCGATCATCTTGTCGACGATCTCGTCGCCCAGGCCGTCGACGTCCATGCAGCCGCGGCTTACCCAGTGAAGCAGGCGCTCCTTGAGCTGTGCGGGACAGTCGATGGACACGCAGCGGTAGGCAACCTCGCCATCCTCGTGGACCACGGGGCTACCGCACACGGGGCAGACCTCGGGCATGTGCCAGTCGACCGAATCGGCCGGGCGTTTATCGAGCACCGGACCTACGACCTCGGGAATCACGTCGCCCGCCTTGTGCACGATGATAGTGTCGCCCTCGCGCACGTTTTTGCGACGGATCTCGTCGATGTTGTGCAGCGTGGCGCGCGCGATGGTGGAGCCGGCAACCGTCACCGGGTCGAACTCGGCGACCGGTGTGAGCACACCGGTGCGGCCCACCTGGATGCGAATCTCGCGCAGGACGGTCTGCTTTTCCTCGGGCGGGAACTTAAAGGCGATGGCCCAGCGCGGTGCGCGGGCGGTAAAGCCCAGGTCGAGCTGCTGCTGGAAGCTGTCGACCTTTACGACCACGCCGTCGATGTCGTAGTCCAGGTCACCGCGGTGTTCGAGCGCCTGGGCACAGAACTCGTGGACCTCGGCGGGTGTGGCACAGCGAGCCACGTTAGGGTTGACGCTAAAGCCGGCGCTACGCAGCCAATCGAGGAACTCGCGCTGGCTGTGGACGTGCAGCGGATCGGTATCGGCGATGGCATAGATAAAGGTAGCGAGATCGCGGCGCGCCGTGACCTTGGGGTCCTTTTGGCGCAGGCTGCCGGCGGCAGCGTTGCGCGGGTTGGCGAAGGGGTCGCGCCCCTCGGCATCGGCCTCGTCGTTCAGGCGCACAAAGCTGCCCTTGGGCATATAGACCTCGCCACGGACCTCGATGGTGCGCTCGCGGTCGGCGCCCATGTGGGCGAGCGCCGGCTCGGACAGGTGCATGGGCACATCCTTGATGGTACGGACGTTGAGCGACACGTCCTCGCCCGTGGTGCCATCGCCGCGTGTGGCTGCGCGTACGAAGGTGCCGTTTTGGTAGGTAAGCGCCACGCCCAGGCCGTCGATCTTAAGCTCGCAGGTATAGGTGACGCTGCCGGCACCGAGCGCATCCTCGGTGCGCTGGAGCCACGCGTCGAGTTCGTCCAGATCCATGGCATCGTCCATGGAATACATGCGCGCCATATGCGTGACCGGCGTAAACTGCTCGCTCACGTACCCGCCCACGCGCTGGGTATAGCTGTCGGGCGTCACCAGGTCGGGGTAGGTGGCCTCAATTTCCTGCAGCTCAACGAGCATCTTGTCAAAGGCGGCGTCCGTGATCTCGGGCGCATCGAGCATGTAGTAGCGATAGGCGTGGTAATCGAGCTCGTGGCGCAGCTCGGCCGCACGCGCTGCCGCCTGGGCACGGGCATCGGCCGGTACGGCGGTATCCGTGCTCGCGGGCGTTTCGGTATCGATGTCCACGCCGTCACCAAACAGGCTCGATTGCTCCATAGCGGCACTCCTTCGCTCGATTTCAAACGGATACTAGAGTACCACCGGTCGCAATGAGGCCGAATAGCGGTCTCGAACCGCACCGAATCGGCAGCCGCCAGACTGGGGTGGATCGCGCGATCAAACCATGCCCCCGTCAGTTCCAAATGATCCGTTTTCCTCCGTCCCCAACGGATCAATAAGAAAAAAGGGCTGTCCCACGTTGATGGGACAGCCCCCCCTGGCCTCGATATGTGCGAAACGGCTCGCTAGTAACCCTGACCGTAGCCTTGACCCTGGCCCTGCTGGCCCAGCAGCTCCTCCAGGTACTGGCGCAGCTGTTCGTCGGTAATACCGCCGTTGCCGGTGTCGGTCGCGCTGTCGTCCTGCTGCTGGTTCTGCAGCTCCTCGTCGGAGCCCAGCTCGACGGTAACCTTCTTCTCTTCCTTGCCGCGCATGAGCGTGATCTCGACCTTCTCGCCCACCTCGTGGCTGCGCAGCGCGATGATCAGGCCATCGGCGCTCGAAATCTCATCGTCGCCCAGCTTGGTAATGACATCGCCCTCTTGGATGCCGGCCTTGGCGGCAGGACCGTCCTCGACGACGCTTGCCACGTACGCGCCGCTATCGGTGCTCAGCTTGTTAGTGCGAGCATTGAGCGCGTTGACGCTCGAAAGCGTGGCGCCCAGGTACGGATGAACCGGCGTCTTGCCGTCGATGATCTGGTCGGCAATGTTCTTGGCATAGTTAACGGGAATGGCAAAGCCCACGCCCGAGCTGGAGCCCGAGTAGCTCTCGATGAGCGAGTTGATACCCACCAGCTCACCGTTGTCGTTAACGAGCGCGCCGCCGGAGTTGCCCGGGTTGATGGCGGCATCGGTCTGGATCATGTTGGCATAGATGGTGTTACCGTTGGTAGAGCTCATGGCCGTGGAGCGATACAGCGCCGACACGATACCCGTGGAGACAGACTGCTCGTTGCCGAACGGCGAGCCGATCGCCATGACCCACTCGCCCACGTTGAGCTTGGAAGAGTCGCCGATCTCGATCGGCGTGAGCTTAGAGGCGTCAGCATCCTTGAGCTTGATGACGGCTAGGTCGCTCGAAGCATCGTTGCCCACGAACTCGGCCTCGTAGGTGGTGCCGTCGTCCATGGTCACCACGTACTGGTCATAGCCATCGACCACGTGGTTGTTGGTGAGGATGTGGCCCTCGGTATCGAGCACAACGCCCGAACCGACGCTGCCCGAGCCGTCCGACTCGTCGGCAGACTGCGAAAGCGAGCCATTCTGGCCGCCGCTCGAAGTGGCGGTAATGGAAACCACGGAGGGCAGCGCCTTGGCAGAGACGGCCTCGGCCAGCGTGGTGTCCTCGGAGTCGATCGTAATCTTTTGCGTCGATGAACCCGAAGCACCCGCCGTCACGGCATTCTTTCCGCTGCCAATGTTGAGCGTGCCACTCATAATGAGCGCAATGACCAGCAGGGCGCCGCATGCACAGCCGGCGAGCGCCGTAATAAAGATCGGCAGCTTTTTGGTCTTAGTCTTGACCACGGTGTGCTTGTTTACAACCTGCTGGCTGCCCAGCGGCTTTCCGGTCTGCGTGTCGTAGGCCTGCACGTAAGGAATGTTACTGCCATCGGCAGGCGTCGACTCCACCTGCACGCGCGGCTGCTGCTGGGTCTCGCCGGCGTTGCCCGCATCCTGGGGACGCTGGGAATCGTACTCGCTCATAGCTGCGATCCTTTCGTCAAATAACCAAAGGCCCGCCAAACATGTGGCGGGCCATCATTGTTCACGTTGAGTTGTACCCCAAGCTGGGCAGTCCCGAGCACTAGATGCCAAGATTTCAGCTTTGCTTAAGTAATGACATGCTTATAGGCCAATTCGTTTTATGCCGTCATGTCTATTCGATATAACAGTCGATAGCAAAGCTATATGTTGAATCGTTAATGAAGTCCGTAATCGTCGCGCCCATGCCTGATCCGCACGTCCACTTATCCTTCTCCGCGTCGTATGGCGTTGGCCCCCACCCCGTTTCATATGATGCTTCGCCTTCTGCGAAGTAGTTCATCACATATTTATCTTTCTGCATGAGCGCATACCAAGCGTTTGCATACATCACAAGCGGATCGATTTGGACTATCGAGTACTTTCCGGAACGAATCTCAATTTCTGTTTTATCGTTATAATAAGCGACTGTGAGCTCAATCTTGGCAAGCAGCGGCAACGTTTCATCTGATTCCCTCTGGATTGTTATGACATCACCGGCCATAGCGTCGGCAGACACAGTTTTGCTCTCTGGCGTGAAAATAGTCTCTCTGCTTCTTGTTCGCGTTTTTTCATTGCCATTTTCATCTCTGACCACCGTGTCGACCACGAGCGTCAATCGCTTCTGAGCGTCCGGCAACTCCACGGCTTCTGCCATCCCGGCTCGCATCAAAATAGGAGCCCCCGCCATCAGACCTAAGAACTGCTTTCTATCAATCATTCTTCATTCCCCTTGTCTACTTGATTTGACTTTCTCAGCTGAATGGGGATACAGAACAGTCCCGTCAAGTTCCTTATCTTCCACAAAAACTAGAATCCATTTATCACCTGCTTTCAACCCTGAGACATATCCGGAACTTGACTTACGGCGCATATCGATTCTCTTACGGCAACCACTTGGCATAAGCGCCTCAAATTGCCCGTTATGAACATCCGATAGAGCGCGCACCTCGACTGCAACAACCGTGTCGTTTTCTCCCCCATTAGTCGCCCTTAACAGAAAGAAGCTCGCTGCGGTGAGCAAAGCAAAGGAAAGCACCAATAGGAGCATTGCCCTTCGAATGAACTTGTCGCCGTTCACGAGTACAATCAACCCTTGCAATATGTGCCATCGTGAGACGTGTAAATTGATACGTCATATGGAAGAAACTGTAGCTGGTTTGTCCATCCATTCCAAACAACAAGCAGGTACTTCTTGGCATTCGAGTATGTGTTATGCATTGCCACGTAGCCCACAACTGCCATTGCGTGCCCGCTGCCATTTGACCGGAGCCTTCCAGAGAAAATACTCAGATTCCCCGAGTCGGTATTCACCCTAAAGGAATCCCATGACGGATACCAAACGAATGACGTCTCAAGCTCCTTGCCTCGTCTTGCACAAAACTCCTTTAAGGCCGGAGCGGGTTTATCAGGAGAAGTCTTGCCTTGAGTAAAGTACAGACCAGTCGCTTGATCATATTTCTTTTCTTCTTCTTCCCATGTCCCCGACAGCCTCCAAAGCTCCGAGTATAAATCGGACAATTTAAGGCGGTTCAAAGTCACATAGTGACTGCTAACTGCAAACATTGCCGAAACAGCGCAAGCATAAGTCCCCGTTTCTTTGATAACTTCTGTTTGCGTTGGCGTTATTATTCCCGAAACCGTTTTGCTCGCATCAACAACATATCCCTGTTTATACAAATCCTTGGCAGATACAAAAACGTCATCGAAATGTTCCGGCGATCCGCTGCGATTGCCTCCCGAGGACAATTTATTTGGTACTTTTTTTCCACTTGCGTCTAAAACAATGTTTTTATCTAAGTCGGCAACGCCAACAGTTAGCTCGTCAATCTTTAACGCAACGACGTTATCCGAGGATGCGAGGAGTGCAATTTCTTCGCTTGCACTCTCGATAGGTAAAAGAGCGTTCGGAGCCAAGCAGTATTCGCTGATCCACCAAGATCGCTCTGAATCAAATACGACGTAGCCATAGTTAACGTCATCCCGCTTCGCACGAACGATATACCCGATTGATTCCCCATCGGAATTCACCATTTTTACTGGGTCACAAGCGGTCACCGGCTCATCCGATACATCATCAAAGAAAGCCTGCGCTTGCTCCACAGCTATTTGCGGTGTGACACGGACCAAGTCGTCGTCTCCAAAAACCAACCTTGGAGACATCAGGGCGGCAAGCAACACTATGAATCCGACAATCACCTTTCTCGAATAACGCATTTCTTCCTCCATCCGTGTAGTAGGGAGATACGGTAACTAAATGATATTCTCTAGATAGTGTTATACGTTTGATATTGTTTTTACTGACACACTTTTAATCGGTGAAAGGTCTTCTTTTCGCCCTAAACGAGAAAAGGGTACTGGAGAAATCTCCGGTACCCTCACATTGCCCTCTATTTACTTGCTAGTCCTTAAACAGATAGCCCACGCCGCGGACGGTGGTGATGTGCGCCGCGATCTGCGGGCCCACCTTGGAGCGGATGCGTCGAATGTGCACGTCGACGGTGCGCGTGCCGCCGCAGTACTCAAAGCCCCACACGCGGTGCAGCAGCACCTCGCGGCTGTAGGCGCGGTTGGGGTGCGTCGCCAAAAAGCTCAGCAGTGAGTACTCCATCAGCGTCAGGTCGATGGGCTCGTTATCGAGCGTCACCTGGTAGGTAGCCAGGTTAATCTCGAGGTTATCGATATTGAGCACATCGTCGGCGGTAACGGTCTCCTCCTCGCCCATCAGGCGCTGCGCGCGAGCCTTGAGCTCGTTGGGCGTCGCCGTGGGGCATACAAAGTCGGCATGCGCGTGATTGGGCAGGCGCAAGGTACCGAGTGCCTCGTCGTCGACGATCACCAACATGGGGACACCGCCGCGATCGTCAAGCCACTTGGCAATCTGATCGATGCGGTCGCTGCGGATGCCGTCGGAGTCGAGGATCAGCAGGTCAAAGTCGTGCGCCGCAGTCGGCGAATCGGGGGTTGCCAGGCTCACCTCGACACCCAGGGTGGTCGTCAAGCTGCGGGCAAACTCGTGGAAGCGCGTCGTGCGCGCCATGAACAGGGCACTCTTTTCGGACATATCGGCCTCCAAAGAAATGAGCTCAATCGTACTGGAACAAGCCAGCGCGATTAGGAGTTCGCCAGGTAGTGCTTGATCTCCCACTCGGTGATCGTAGACTCAAACTTATGCCACTCGTCGCGCTTCTTTTTGAGGAAGAAGCTGTGAATGTGCTCGCCGAGGGCATCCTTCATAAACTGCGAGTCCTCAAACACGTCAAGCGCCTCTTTGAGCGAGCGCGGCAGCGGCGCGTAGCCGGCCTCGACCATCTGACGGTCGGTAAGCTTGAGCGTCTCGGCCGTGGCCTCGGGCGGGAGTTCCAGCTTGCGCTCGATGCCGTCCAGACCAGCCGCCAGCGTGACGGCGTTGACCAGGTACGGGTTGGCCATGGGGTCGGGACTGCGCAGCTCGATGCGCGTGGACAGCGGCTTGCCGGGCTTGTAGACCGGAATGCGGACCATACTCGCGCGGTTGCGCAGGCCCCACGTGGCGTACTGCGGCACGGAGTCGCCACCCGTGGTGATGCGCTTGTACGAGTTGACCGTGGGATTGGTGATGGCACTGATCTCGCGCGCGTGCGCCAAGATGCCGGCCATGTAGTGCTTGGCGATTTCGGAGAGGTGGTACTTCTCGTCGTCCTCGCCCCAAAAGACGTTGTTGCCGTCGTGGTCGAACAGCGACTGATGCAAAAACATGGCGCTGCCGTCCTCGCCCGCCAACGGCTTGGGCATAAAGGAGGCGTGGCAACCGCTCTCGTAGGCCTGCTGTTTAATGATGAGTTTGGCCGTGGTGATAGCGTCGGACATGCTCAGGGCCTCGGCGTGACGCAGGCTCATGCCATGCTGCGAGCGACCGGCGGCGTGGAAGGTGTACTCCACGGGCACGGACATCTTCTCGAGCGTGAGGACCGTGTTGCGACGCAGGTCGCGGGCAGCATCGCTCACCGAAAGATCGAAGTAGCCCACGTTGTCGAGCGGCTCGGGAGTGTGCTCGTCGGGGAAGTAGTAATACTCCAGCTCGGCACCCACGTTGAGCAGATAGCCAGCCTTCTCGGCCTTGCGGAACATGCGGCGCAGGGCATCGCGCGGGTCGCCGGCGAAGGGCTTGCGATCGGGAGTACACACGTCGCAGAAAACGCGTGCAACGCCGTTATGGCTCGGGCGCCACGGCAGGATCTGGAAGGTCGAAGCATCGGGGAATGCGAGCATGTCGGCTTCCTCGGGCGTGGCAAAGCCCTCGATAGCGGAGCCGTCAAAGCCAATACCCTCCTCAAAAGCGACCTCGAGGTCCTCGGGGCTAATGGCAAAGTTCTTGAGGCGGCCGAGAATGTCGACAAACCACAGACGCACAAAGCGGATGTCACGCTGCTCTACGGAGCGGAGTACGTAATCGATGTTCTGCTGGTTCATGTCGCTCCCCTTTCTTTCGGGCGGGTTTCGACTGGTCTATATCGCAGATACTATCGCAGAAAAATGTTTCCGCAGGGTTAAAGCGTATCAAGCGCTCAAAAAACGTGTGTGAACAGGCTGGTATGACAAGTGATTATCGCTCGGATTCGGAAACAATTTGCCTACACGCTCGTTCCAGCGCCGGAAACTCCATCGTCACCGCATCCCAAACAACCGATCGGTCGACATTGCCGTAATCATGCGCGAGGTAATTTCTCATGCCGATAATTCCACGCCACTCAATTTCGGGATGAAGCCGCTGCGAGCGTTCCGACAACTTGCCCGCTTCTTCCGTCACCCTAAGCGCGCACATCAAAAGGGAGTCCGCCAACGCCCTCGTCCGCACGTCATTCGCATGCAGAAACTGGTCCTCGGTGATATCAAAAGCCTTGATGCGCTCGTTCGTTTCAGCGATGGCCTCCAAGACCTCTTGGGCGCGGAGGCCGTCTGACTTACGCGCGATCATAAAGGATCACTCCTTCGCGCTCGATTACCGCGGCAAGATCGTCATCAAGATAATCGCTCGAGACAAGGTCCACCTGCCTTCCGGTTTCCTTGCGCACTGCCTCGCCAAACGCCGACAACGCAAAAAGACCAAAGCCCTGCTCGCGATCGACTTCGAGGCGCAAGTCGATATCACTATCTGCACGCGCCTCGCCACGGGCATACGATCCAAATAGGATCACGGTTTTGATGGCGGGAATCGGGCTGGCTGCCTCGCGGACGGCGGACTCAATCTGAGCGGTATCCAAAATGCCCGCTGCGGCGCTTTCGCTCGCAGAGCTTTTACCGAGTGAAGGCACAAACGGCAGCGAGCGCTCGCGCAACATCTGCCTCATGAACATATTGACCGCAACGGACGAAGTCATGCCGAGTTCTTCGCACAGCTCGGCAAATGAATCTTTAATTGACGAGTCCACTCGAACACTCAGCACAGACGCAGCCATGGATACCTCCTGTATGACATTGTCTATATAATATCACACAGACTAGCGCGAGGTCGAAGCGCGGTGTTCGATGTGACCGGGGATCTCGATGCGCTTGGGGGCGAGCTTTGCGGCGTCGCCCACCGTAGTGGTAACGACGTCGATGCGCTCGGACAGACGCTCGATTACGCGCTCGGCGATGGTGTGGGTGTCTTGCGCGGCCGTGGTCACACCGCCAAAGAGCACGTGGTTCCAGGGGTAATCGTCAAACGTTGCGATCTTAAGGCCCGCCGGCAGCGAGGGACCCAGCTGCGCCAGTGCCTCGGTCAGGCGCAGGAAGACCAGGCCGTTGACGGCAATGAGGCCGAGCTTTTTACCCGCATAGCCGCGGATGGTCTCGTCCAGGCGACTGACACCCTCGGCACCACCGTCCGCCAAGGTGACGACCTCGCCGGCCAGGCCGCGGCGCGAGAGCTCGTCGGCAAACGCCTCAGCGCGCTCACGACGCACGGGGCTGTCATCGCTTGCCTCGGTAAGCAGGCACAGACGCTCGCTGCCCGCAGCAGCCAAGGCGTCTACCAGGCCGGCGACCAGCTCACGGTTGTTAGATGTCACCAGATCGATGCCGCCATCGGCAACATCGCGGTCGAGCAGCACAACGGGTAGGCGTCCCGCTGCCGCGGCGATCGCCTCGTCATTGCCTCCGCAGGTGTTGACGACCAGGCCGTCCACGCCGGCATCGATAAGTCTGGTGAGCGACTCCGCTTCCTTGGCGGGGTCGTTGCCGCTAATGGCCGTCATGAGCGAGCAGCCGCGCGCGGCGGCGCTGGCGGAAAGCCCTTCGAGCATGGCGCTGGAGAACGGGTTGGCGATGTCGGCCAAGATTACGCCGATGAGGTTGGCACGCGAGCTGCGCAGATTGCGTGCGGCGGCACGTGGGCGATAGCCGGTGCGCTCGATAACCGCCGCGATGCGGGCGCGGGTCTCCTCGGTCATCTGCCCGGGGCGGTTATTGAGATAGCGCGAGACCGTGGCCGGGCTCACGCCCGCCTCGGCGGCAATGTCCTTAATCCTCATCTGCGCCATAGCGCACCCCGTTTCCCAATTGTCAGCAATCTGAGCCATTTTAGGCATTTTTTAAAAATCTCGGTTGCAAAACGCTGTAGGTGAGCAGCATCGTTTTTGTGTCTCGAGCAGATGCGGCGATGGGCTAGATTGACGAGTCTTTCGACAGCTCAAAGTAGTCGGGATGCAAGGCGATAACCGGGCCCTGTTCCTCGGGCATCAGATGCAGGTGCGTCTCTGCCAGGTAGCTCGCCGCGTCGGTATCGCCCTTCTTAATGGCCTCGAGAATTCGGCGATGCTGCCGACGAATCGGCTCCCAATCCAGATCCTGCGACACCATACGCAACCAGTTGTATCGCTCAAAATGTGTGTTGACGCTCTTCATCCAATCCCACAACATGTGGCGGCCGGCAATCTCAAAACACGTCTCATGGAACAGGTTGTCCAGATCGAAAAAGCGACGCGTTTCGCTATGGTCGAGCGACTCGGACTCGGCAAGAATCCGCTCGAGCCGCTGCTTTTGCTCGGGCGTGACGGCAGAGCAGCATTTAATGAGCACGCTTCTCTCGAGTTTCTCGCGCAAGAAACAGGCGTTCTCGGCGCGCTCCATGCTGATTTTTGAGACATAGGTGCCGCTTTTGGGACGCGTTTCCACCAGCTCCTGCTCACGCAAGCGCACAAAAGACTCGCGAATGGGCGTGCGCCCGATTCCCGTCTCCTTTTCCAGACCAATCGCCGAAAGGCGCGTGCCGGGCTTGAGCTCGGCATAGATGATCTTGGAGCGCAATGCGTTGTATGCCTGATCTTGCAGGCTCTGATTATGCTGGTGTTGTTCCATAAAGCCCTCGGATGAAGCTCACGGTTTGTCGAATTTCACCACGTAATACTATCGCATCGACACGCCCCAGCTCCCAATCAGTCTTTTTGGGACGGGGCTCTTTTAGCTACCCTGGCCCGCAGATCGGCCCCCCTTGCCACAAAAGTGGCCCATCTATTACGTTAACACGGATAGCCTCGGCCATACCGAAAACCGTGAAAACAAAACCGCAGGTAGACAGCTTGTCGATTTTCGAAAGGCTCTGTCACAACAAATGGTTGATTTTGACGAGAAATAGCGTATAATAATAGTAAGAAACAGTACCACCGAAGGAGGTAATTGGATATGCCTACTATCAAAGACGCATTAGATATTATCGGTAAGTTGACTGTCGCAGAGCAGGAAAGCCTTAAAACAATGCTTTTAAGTCCTGCCTTTGTAAAGTCTTTGAATATTGAAGATTTCGTAGCAAAGGAACGCTTTGCAAATGGTCGTGTATGCCCTCTTTGTGGCTGTATCCATGTGGTTCGCAATGGTCATCGTAAAGATGGCACACAGCGATATGTATGTAAGGATTGTGGCAAGTCCTTCGTGATTGCTACGAACTCCATTGTGTCTGGTACAAGAAAAGACTTGTCCGTGTGGGAGCAGTACATTGATTGTATGATGAATGGCTTATCCATTCGTAAGACTGCTGTTGCTTGTGGGATTCACAGAAACACCGCATTCCTTTGGAGACACAAGATTTTGGATGCACTTCAGAATATGGCAGACGATGTTACCCTTGACGGCATTATTGAGGCTGACGAAACTTTTTTCGCCATCTCGTACAAGGGCAATCATAGCAAGAGTAAGACATTTGCTATGCCACGCAAGGCTCATAAGCGTGGTCATTCTACACATATCAGAGGCTTGTCCCAAGAAAAGGTATGTGTTCCTTGTGCGGTTAATAGGAATGGCTTGTCTATCTCCAAGATTACGAATACTGGTAGAGTTTCTACAAGAGATTTACATCATATTTATGATGGTAGGATTAAGACCAATTCCACTCTTGTTACGGACAAGATGAACTCCTATGTGAGATTTACAAATGCCAATGGCATTGACCTTGTGCAGTTAAAGACTGGCAAAGCCAAGAAAGGCATTTATAATATCCAACATATCAATAGCTACCATAGCCAGCTAAAGAGGTTTATGCGTGGCTTTAACGGTGTTTCTACCAAGTATCTGAACAACTATCTTGTGTGGAATAACCTTGTAAATTACGCCAAAGAAAGCGACATGGAGAAAAGGAACATCTTCTTAACTTTCGTTTTGGCAACATTGAAAACTGCTAAATGCAGAGATTTATCAAACAGACCAGCAGTTCCTCTGGTCGCCTAATTAGAATTTGTGGAGATGATAAGATGGTCAATATAACAGATGTAAAACAGATTCTTCAATTTGCAATAGATGCGGAGATTAAAGTCTTTCTTGATGGTGGCTGGGGTGTAGATGCTCTTCTTGGATATCAGTCAAGAGCCCATAATGATATTGACATTTTTGTAGAAAAGAACGATTATCAGAACTTTATAGAAATAATGAAAGCTAATGGCTTTTATGAGATTAAGATGGAATATACAACATTGAACCATACTGTATGGGAAGATTTGAAAAACAGAATTATTGATTTGCATTGTTTTGAATATACGGACGAAGGTGAAATTCTTTATGATGGGGATTGTTTTCCGGTAGAAACTTTTTCGGGTAAAGGAAGAATTGAGGAAATAGAGGTTTCCTGTATTGAACCATATAGTCAAGTAATGTTCCATCTGGGATACGAGTTTGATGAAAATGATGCACATGATGTGAAGTTATTGTGTGAGACACTTCATATCGAAATTCCAAATGAGTATAGATAACTGCAAATAACAGTTTGTAGGGGAGTTCTGATACTCCCCTATAAAAATGGCTATTTATCAACTGTTTGTTGTGACATAGCCTTTCGAAAAAACCGACTATGGTTGACCCCTGCGGCTTAAACGTAGTAGATAGGCCCTTTTCGTGGCGCAGCACTACTGCACCCCAAATTGGCACCCCGAGCCTGTTATAAGTTGCTGTGAAATACGGACGGTTGATAATCAAGGGTTGAAAATCAAGGCGCGCTATACGGCTTGCTATATCTCACTATACTTTGCTGTACGTCGCTGTACTTTGCTATAACTTGACAATAATCGGCCCATTACCATCCGGGATATAACGGACCCCAAGCCAACGCTGGCTTGGGGTCCGTCTTGTACCATGGCTCTTTTGGACTATGAGCGCTCGTATTTCGTGGCCCGCCCGGTTCCCTGCCTTACGATTGCATTCCGTTCAAGCAGAGATTCGAGTGCCGCCAACGTCCGCATGCGGCTCAGCCCCGTCTGTTTTTCAATCTCGCTTCGCGACATAATTCGCCCGCCCGACAAGGCCTTGAGAACCTGGACCTCTTCCTCGGACCCTTCAAAGGCATCGGTAACGGGCAATGTGACGGCCACCATGCCGCCGCGAACATCAAAAATTGGTTGATTGATCGAATCGCGATAGGCACGTCTAATGCGCGCAATTCCCGTACCAAATTTCTCGATGTAATCCAGCTTTAAGAAGGCCTCTGCAACGATGGGGTTTCTGAGCACGGATATCTGCCCATACAGGTATTGTTCCGTCGTCAAACCGGCGGGCAGCGATCCGGGGGAGGTCACAACGACGCGATCATCGTACAGGGCAATTTGAACGTTCGCTCGAACGTCCCACGTCCGATGCACTAAAGCGTTTGCAACAGCTTCGCGGAATGCCTCAAGAGGAATTCGATCGGTTTGGACGCGCTCCATCCCTTCGATACGCTCATAACGGTAGTAGCGTGCAAACATAGCCACCGCCCTGTCCGCCTGCTCAATTGCGGATACATTTGTCGCCGCCTCGCGATCCAAGATCACATCCTCGGTATCGCCAAAACGGACGCAGTCGATGCCTGGAAAATCATTCTTATCCGCTAAAATCGCCGCGGCATTGGTATAGCCATCCTTGCCGAGCAAGCGGAGCGTACGCAAGATATCCGACGTTAGCTCGGAAATGCCGAGGTGTTCAACACACTTATGCTCGAGCGTATGAAAGCTCAAGTCCTGGCGAGCCGACGTGAGCGCGTCGAACGTTACGTTGCTGCCTTCGAGCGTCAGCCTGCCATACTCAAACCGGTCGACCTCCACCGTTGCCGAATCGTTTCGCCTGTAGGCCTTTCCCTTGCTTCGATAGGGTTTGTCCTGTCCCTCATAAACCGTAAGGATTACGGTCCCGTGTTTCTCATCGGGCTCGAGCGTGTAACGGGGAGCGGGGTCCAAGCTGTCATTAATCATGTTCTCGATGCGGAGACACTCTGCGACCGGATCTGCAAGGCCGACAACCACGCCCTCGTCATCAACGCCAAACTCAATCTTGCCCGTCCCATAGTTTGCATAGGCGCTCACCGTTTTAAGAAACGTCGGCGTAACGCTTTCCTTGTATTCGACTGTAGGGCTCTCTCTAACAACCATATGCACAACCCCCTCGTTTCGTACCATTCATAACCGTATTATAAGACGAAAACCGTTTGCGTACTGATTTATATAAGACGCAAACTGTTTTCGTCTTGATTTGCGTACGGAATTAAGACGCATAATTTCGCTTTCGTATGGCTCAATACCGGACGCAGACTGTTTTCGTCTGTCAATACGTCTGAAATCCAAACGAAAAGAGCCCCGAGCTCGTATGAACTCGGGGCTCTTTGTGCCGCACATCTATGAGAGGAAAAATTCGATGCGTACGGGCGCTACCCCATGAAGCCGCCCTGGGATGGCGGCAACCTCGCCGTTACCCGTCTGATGGGTGTGCTCAAGGCATCCGTTCCCCTCTTTATCGACGTAACGGGCAAAAAAGTTCGTCGAGGAGACCATCCGCACGCACCACGGTGTGGCCGACGCCATTGAGACGCGCAACCCCACCGCCGCTCACGATGCGATGTATCTGCACCTGGTCTACAACCGCAATATGATTGCGGAAGGCACACAAACAAAAGGCATTTAAGGCTCGACAATAATCTTTCTTTGATAAAACGCAGGCAGCGAGCGCTTGCGTTTTATCAAATGGTGCAATGGGGTCAGGTTTACATGCATCAACTTAGCGCAAAGTAACCTGGCCCCCACGCAACAAAGGGTTAACTAGAGCTCACAGGCAACCTTGTAGCCATCGCCGATGGCGTCGCGAATGTTACCGCACTTGTTGGCATCGCCCAGCACGTGGGTGGCAACACCGGCTGCAGCCAGGTCGTCTGCCAGCTTGGTATTGGGACGATAGCCCATGGCAAGCACCAGCGTATCGGCACCGGTGATGGTGTGGACCTCGCCGTCCTTCTCGTAGCTGATAGCATCCTCGGTAATCTCGGTCACCTTGGCCTCAGTCAGCACGTGGACACCCTTGGAGAGCATGCGCGTGATGAGCACCGCGCGGCCGGCACC
The DNA here is from genome assembly GCF_003469285.1 of Collinsella sp. AM31-2AC. Lineage (NCBI taxonomy): Bacteria > Bacillati > Actinomycetota > Coriobacteriia > Coriobacteriales > Coriobacteriaceae > Collinsella > Collinsella sp. AM31-2AC. The sequence continues at coordinate 14,529 of NZ_QSJB01000007.1, read as the reverse complement.
GCCCTCGTTGGCGGCGAGCGTCTTGGTCATCTCGATGACGGTGACATCGCGATTGGCCGGCGACAGGTCGTTGACCAACGGGGCCAGGTAATCGGCCGTCTCGCAGCCGACGGTGCCGCCGCCCACGATGACGATCTTCTTGCCCGGAAAAGCCTTGCCGCCCAACAGGTCGTCAGCCGTCATAACCTGCTTAAAGCCCTGCATGAAGGCCGGAGCGATGGGCTCGGCGCCATAAGCTAGGACGACCTCGTAGCCGGCGTAGTCACGCTGAATGTCCTCGGCAGTAAGCTCAGTGCCAAATACGCACGTGACGCCGGCCTCGGCCAGGCGACGGTACTGGTACTTGATCACACGAGTGAGCTCCTGCTTTGCCGGCGGAACGGCCGCGATGCGCATCTCGCCGCCCGGTTCGTCCTGCTTATCCACGAGCACCACGTTATGGCCGCGCTTGGCGGCAATGTAGGCCGCCTCCATGCCAGCGGGACCGGCGCCCACGACGAGCACGTTCTTGGCCTCGGCGGCAGGCTCGTAGCCGGCCTCGTCGCGCTCGACGTCCGGGTTGACGGTGCAGGAGATGCGCTTGCCAAACATGATGCCGTTCAGGCAGCGCAGGCAGCCGATGCAGGGACGGATCTCGTCGGCGTTGCCGGCAGCCGCCTTATTGCAGAACTCGGCATCGCACAGATTGGCGCGGCCCATCATGCAGATGTCGGCGGCGCCGTCCTCGATCAGCTCCTCGGCGATCCAGGCCTCGTTGATGCGGCCGACCGTGGCAACGGGAATGTTGACGTGCTTCTTAATCTCGCGCGAGCAGGCGGCATGCGAGGCCTGCTGCGTACCGGCGGCGGGAATTGCGGAGCCACGCTTGATGGTGGTGCCGCCCGACACATGAATCATGTCGACGCCGGCCTTCTCCAGGCGACGCGAGACGTAGATCATGTCGTTGAGGGTCAGGCCGCCATCGGTGTACTCGTCGCCCGAGATACGGACGTCGATAATGAAGTCCTTGCCGCAGCGCTCGCGAATCTCGGCGATGACCTCGAGCAGGAAGCGCATGCGGGCGTCGAGCGAGCCGCCGTACTCGTCGGTACGCTTGTTGTAGAGCGGAGTCAAAAAGCCGCCGAGCATACCGTGGGCGTGCGCCGCATGGACCTCGACGCCATCGACGCCGGCCTTCTGCATACGCACGGCAGCGTCGCCGAACTGATGCGTGAGCTCGTGGATCTCGTCAACCGTGATGGGACGCGGTGCCTCGCGGGCATAGGACGGGCCCACAAAGGACGGGGCGATCAGGCGCGGCGTGCCTGGAATGTTAAAGGCCATGTAGGCGGGGTGGAAGAGCTGCGGCATGATCTTGCAGCCGTACTCGTGGACGGCCGCGGCGAGCTTTTCCCAGCCGGGGATAAACGTGTCGTCGTAGCAGCACATGTCACCCGGCAGATAGGTATAGGTGGGCTCGACCGTCACGACCTCGGTGATGATGAGGCCCACGCCGCCCTTGGCGCGGGCGCGGTAATGATCGACCAAGTCGTCGGTCACATAGCCATGATCGGCCAGGTTGGTTGACACTGGCGGCATAAAGACGCGGTTCTTGACCTCGGTCGTACCGACCTTGATCGGGCTAAAGAGCATTGGATAGGCAGAAGACTCCATGCAGGCTTCCTTTCGTTTGAGCCGCTCGGCGGCAGTTACTAACGTACTTATCGTATCAGTATCCGCCGCATTCGCACTCGCTCGCACTCCCCACCTTCAATCCCGACCCTCACAAAAAAGTTGCGGTGGAATACGGAGTAGATGAGACTTTTGACAGCCAAAACAGTCCGTATTTCACCGCAACCGATGGGCGGGGTGGAATTGAGGGCTCAGATAGTCAGTCATGCCCTCATCCGCCACTCCCTCACTTACAGCGCGCCGTCCAGCATAAGGTTCACCTTGAGCACGTTAACCGTGGGCTCGCCGAACACGCCGAGGAAACGGCCCTTGGTGCACTGGGCGATGATCTCGCGCACCTCGTCTTCGCTCTTGCCCGTGGCCTTGGCAAGGCGCGGGACCTGGTACTCGGCGGCATCCGGAGAGATCTCCGGGTCGAGGCCGGACCCCGAACACGTCACCAGGTCGACGGGCACAGCGTCCATATCGGCATCGGAGTTGGCGGCGCGAATCTTCTTCACGCGCGCATCCACAAGCTGCCGATACTTCTCACTCGCCGGGGACAGGTTGGACGGGGCACCATACGCCATGAGCTCGCCGTCTTCGCCTTCGACAATTGACACGTTCTGGATACGACCCCACATGTGGGCTTCGTCATCGAAGTTCTGGCCGATGAGCTCGGAACCCACAACCTTGCCGTCGACCGTAATAAGCGATCCGTTCGCCTGGTACGGAAACGCAAGCTGCACGACGCCGGTCACCACGAGCGTGTATCCCAGGCCGCAGACGATGGTAAACAGCGCGAACACGCCAAGTGCGCGCGATGCGATACCTTTGAACATACAAACCTCCGTCTACATCATGCCAATGCCGAACAAGGCCAGCAGCATGTCGATAATCTTGATGAATACGAACGGCGCCACGATGCCGCCCAGACCCCACACCAGCAGGTTATGGGTCAACAGCTGGCCGGATGGAACCTCGCGGTACTTGACGCCCTTGAGAGCCGCCGGAATTAGCGCGACGATGACCAGCGCGTTGTAGATGATGGCGGACAGCACGGCCGTCAACGGGTTGGTGAGGCTCAGGATGTTGAGGGCGCCCAGTCCCGAATAGATCGGCGAGAACAGGGCCGGGATGATAGCGAAGTACTTCGCCACGTCGTTGGCCACCGAGAAGGTCGTGAGCGAGCCGCGGGTCATGAGCAGCTGCTTGCCAATACGCACGACCTCGATGAGCTTGGTGGGGCTGGAGTCGAGGTCGACCATGTTGCCGGCCTCCTTGGCAGCCTGGGTGCCCGTGTTCATGGCCACGGCGACGTCGGCCTGGGCCAGAGCGGGCGCGTCGTTGGTGCCGTCGCCGGTCATGGCGACCAGGTGACCCTCACGCTGGAACTCGCGGATCTTCTCGAGTTTGCCTTCAGGGGTGGCCTCGGCCAGGAAGTCGTCAACGCCGGCCTCGGCGGCGATTGCCGCGGCGGTGAGCGGATTGTCGCCCGTCACCATGATGGTCTTGATGCCCATCTTGCGCAGGTCGGCGAACTTCTCCTTAACGCCGGACTTGATGATGTCCTTGAGGTACACAACGCCCAGCACGCGGCAGTTCTTGGTCACGACCAGCGGGGTGCCGCCGGCCTTGGCGATGCGTTCGACGGCCTCTTCGCACTCCTGGGAGAACACGCCGCCGGCTGCCTCCAGATAGGTGCGCACGGAATCGGCAGCGCCCTTGCGGATCTCATTGCCCTCGTAGTTCACGCCGGACATACGCGTTGCCGCGGTGAACGGGATGAACTCCATGCCCTTATCCTCGAGCGTGCGGCCGCGCAGACCGAACTGCTCCTTGGCGAGCACGACGATGGAACGGCCCTCGGGGGTCTCGTCGGCCAGCGAGGAAAGCTGGGCGGCATCGGCCAGCTCCGCGGGATCGACGCCGTCGACCGGGATGAACTCGGCGGCTTGGCGGTTACCCAGGGTGATGGTGCCGGTCTTGTCGAGCATGAGGATGTCGACGTCGCCGGCGGCCTCGATGGCGCGGCCGGACATGGCCAGCACGTTGGCCTCGTTCAGACGGCTCATGCCGGCGATGCCGATGGCGGACAGAAGGGCGCCGATGGTAGTGGGAGCCAGGCACACGAGCAGCGCCACGAGCGTGGTCACGGCCGTGGGGTTGACCATGTCGTTAAGACCGACCGAGAAGCAGGAGTAACAATACAGGGCCAGCGTGACCAGAATAAAGACGATGGAAAGGGCCACCAGGAAGATCTCCAGAGCGATCTCGTTAGGGGTCTTCTTGCGCGCGGCACCCTCGACCATCGCGATCATCTTGTCCAGGAAGCTCTGGCCGGGCTCACTGGAGATCTTGACGATGATCCAGTCGGACAGCACCGTGGTACCGCCGGTAACGGCAGAGCGGTCGCCGCCGGCCTCGCGGACCACGGGGGCGGACTCGCCGGTGATGGCGGACTCGTCAACGGAGGCAGCGCCCTCGATGACGTCGCCGTCGCCGGGAATCTGCTCGCCGGCGCGTACGATCACCAGGTCGCCGCGCGTGAGCTCGGTGCCGGGAACGACGGTGAAGTGCTCCTTGTCCTCAACGGACTCGATGCGATGGGCCTCGACATCCTTCTTGGCCGCACGCAGAGAATCAGCCTGAGCCTTACCGCGGCCCTCGGCAAGCGCCTCGGCGAAGTTCGAGAACAGGTCGGTGAGCCACAGGATGACCGCGATGGCGACCACATAGTAGGTGGGCACACCCGCGTCCCGCACACCGAAGATGGAAGCGACGACCAGGACGGAGGTCATGACGGCTGAAAGCCACACCAGAAACATGACCGGGTTTTGAATCTGGACGCGAGGGTCCAGCTTGGCAAACGAGTCGCGGACCGCGCGGCCCATCATGTCTTTTTGCATAGTCATAAATCTGCGCCCTCCTTTACGCAATCATCTGGAAGAACTCGGCAACGGGGCCAAGCGCCAGGGCCGGGAAGAAGCTCAGGGCACCGATCAGCAGAACGATGAACACGAGCAGGAATACGAACATGCCGTTGGTGGTAGACAGGGTACCGGCGCTCTCGGCGACCTTACCCTTCTTGGCCAGCGAGCCGGCGATAGCCAGCGTACCGATGATGGGCATGAAGCGGGCGAACAGCATCTCGAGGCCGAGCATGACGTTGATCCAGGGAATGTTGCAGTTCATACCTGCAAACGCCGAGCCGTTGTTGCCGCCGCATGAGGTGAAGGCATACAGCACCTCGGAGAAGCCGTGCGCGCCACCATTGTTGAGCTGGTCGGCAAGACCGGGCACCATGCAGGCGATGGCCGAGCACACCAGAATGGCAAACGGAGTTGCCAGGCACAGGACAACTGCCCAGCGCATCTCGCCCGGCTCGATCTTCTTGCCCAGGAACTCGGGCGTGCGGCCGACCATAAGGCCGGCGATGAACACTGTGAGGATGGCGAAGCCGATCATGCCGTACAGGCCGCAGCCCACGCCGCCGAAGACAACCTCGCCCAGAGCCATCTGGAGCATCTGGACAAAACCGCCCAGCGGGGTGTAGGAGTCGTGCATGGAGTTAACCGAGCCGTTGGAAGCGGCGGTGGTGTAAGCCGACCACGTGGAGGAGGTGACGATACCGAAGCGGCTCTCCTTGCCCTCCATGTTGCCGCCGGCTTGGCCGTCGGTCATCTCGATATTGACCGCTCCGCCATCGGCCAGCTGCGGGGTGCCCGCATGCTCGTTGACGGCGATGATGCCGGTGAAGATCACCAGCAGGATGAACATGGCGGCAAAGATGGCCTTGCCCTGCTTGGTGTTCTTGACGCCGATACCGAAGGTGAAGCAGCAGGCAGCCGGGATCAGCAGCAGGCTGGTCATCTCGATGATGTTGGTGAAGGCACTGGGGTTCTCATACGGATGGGCGGAGTTCACGCCGAAGAAGCCGCCGCCGTTGGTTCCGGACTGCTTGATGGCGACCTGAGGAGCCGCAGGACCCTGGGGCAGGAACTGCTCGGTGACCACGCGCGCGCCCTCGACAACCTTGCCGTCGACCTTGACCGTGTCGCCCTCGATCTGGGCGCCGTCGAGGACGCTCCAGCCGCCGTCTGCATTAGGCTGGACGGCGACGGGCTCTACGAGCTCAGCCTTCTGAGCCGGCTGGAAGTTGGAGATGACGCCACCGGCAGCCAGGCAGATGCCGAACACGAGGTTCAGCGGGATGAGCACATACAGGACGGTGCGGGTGAGGTCGACCCAGAAGGAACCCAAGCTCTGCTCCTTGACCTGACGGAAGCCACGAATCAGCGCGAACATGACCGCGATACCGGTGCCAGCGGAAACGAAGTTCTGCACGGTGAGACCCATGAACTGCACAAGGTAGGACAGGGTGGTCTCGCCGGAGTAGGACTGCCAGTTGGTGTTGGTTATGAAGGAAGCAGCCGTATTGAACGACAGGTCCCATGGCACACCCGGCAGGTGCTGGGGATTGCCTGGCAAGAAGGACTGAAGCGCTTGAAGTGCCACAAGGACCACGAGGCCGATCCCCGAAAAGACCAGCACGCTCGCCAGGTAGCGCCTACACCCCATCTGCTCTGCCGCGTCGATGCGAAGCAGACGATAGACGCCACGCTCCACAGGAGCAATCACAGGCGACAGGAACGTATGCTCACCATCCATGATATGGGCCATGAACCGACCGAGCGGAACGGCCAGGACGACGAGCACGGCAAAGTACAAGATGTACTGAATCGCAGCGTCCATAGTTTACGAATCACTCCTCATCAGAATGTAGATGTAATAGATAAGGAGTCCAATGCAGACGACTCCGATGATGGGAATGAGGATGTTCATTTACCGCCCCTTTCACGCGCGGTCCGATGTCTCGGACGCCTGCTCTCGCAAGCGCCTGGGGACAGTAAACGCTTCTAGAGATTAAAGAGGCGTGAGGGCCGGGGCTCACGACCTTAAGATGCCGTAAAGATGCAGGTAGAAAGCACTATTGCGGCTGCAGTGCGCCTATACTCGACCTCGCGAGCATACAGTGGCGTCCTCACCGCGTATGCACGCATGGGCAACGTTTCAGAAAGGCTACGCTATGCAGCGCGACGCATCGGACACTCGCGTCAATCCAGACCTCATCCTCAAGGCAATTGAGAAAGACGAGGCCGCCGATGACGCTCGAACCAGCCGGGGACACCTCAAGATTTTCTTTGGCTACGCTGCTGGTGCAGGCAAAACCTATGCGATGCTTCAAGCCGCCCACGCCGCCAAGCGGCGAGGTGTCGACGTCGTCGCGGGATACATCGAGCCGCACGAACGTCCGGCAACTGCCCATCTTGCACAAGGGCTTGAGAACGTGCCCTGTAAACTCGCTGAGCACAACGGCATTGCGCTCAGCGAGTTCGATCTAGATGCGGCTATCGAACGCGCCCCTCAGCTCATCCTTGTCGACGAGCTCGCCCATACGAATGCGCCGGGGTCTCGCCACGACAAACGTTATCAAGACGTCGAGGAACTTCTACATGCAGGCATCGACGTCTATACGACTGTGAACGTTCAGCATATCGAGAGCCTAAACGACATGGTTGCATCCATCACCGGCGTTGTCGTGAGCGAACGAATCCCCGACCGCATCTTCGATGATGCCGACCAGGTCGAGCTCGTTGACATAGAGCCCGAAGACCTACTTGAGCGCCTTCGCGCCGGCCTCGTCTACCGTCCCGCACAAGCCGAGCGAGCGCAACAGCATTTTTTTACCGTCGAGAACCTCACCGCACTCCGAGAAATCGCGCTGCGCCGCTGCGCCGATCGCACCGGCCACCTCACAGACGCCGCACGCGTGCTGGGAAACCGTGACTACTACACCAGGGAGCGTATCTTAGTCTGTGTCTCCCCGGCGCCGACCAATCCCCGCATCGTCCGTGCCGCCGCACGCATGGCGAAAGCGTTTCGCAGCGAGCTCGTCGCCCTGTTCGTAGAGAGCCCGCGCACGCAAGCCATGAGCGATGATGAGCGCGCCAAGCTTGCAGACAATATCGCCCTAGCCGAGCAGCTCGGAGCACATATGGAAACCGTCTATGGCGACGACGTCGCGTTTCAGATCTCCGAGTTCGCACGCCTGTCGGGTATTTCGAAGATCGTCATGGGGCGCACGGGCGAGCACAGCAGCGTCCGTCAGGCCCTCTTTGGCCGCAAATCTCTCGTAGAACAGCTCATAACATTCGCCCCGAACCTCGACATTTACATCATTTCAGACCAGTCGACTCCGCCCTCCCGACCCAAAGGACGCCGCCATGCGCTCGCCCTGCAGCCGCCCAGCAGCCGAAACGTGCTTCGCACGCTGGCCCTCTCTCTTGTCGCCACAGCGATCGGCACGGCTTTCCGCCATCTGGGATTTGCCGATTCCAGCATCATATCCCTCTATATCCTCACGGCCCTGCTGACCGCCGTCACCACGACGGGGCGTATCTGCACGATCGTATCGAGCGTGCTCTCTGTAGTGCTTTACAACTTCTGCTTCGTAACGCCTCTGTTTTCGCTCGCCAGCTACGACCGAAGCTATCTGGTCACGTTCGGCATCATGTTCGCTACCGCTATGGTCGCCGGCGAGTTAACTGCGCGCATCGCCGACAACGCCCGTACCTCCGCCGAGAACGCATTCAAAACGCGCGTACTCCTCGAAACGAACCAGCTCTTGCAGCAAGCCCATAGCGCGGAGGAGTGTGCCCGCGTCGCCATGAACCAACTCATCAAACTGCTAAAACTCGACGTGGTCTTCTACACCGCCGAACACGGCACGCTCGGCAAGACGCTCTATGAGTCCGCTGGCACCGAAAACCGATCCGCGTCGCTGCTCACCGACTACGAGCGCGCTGTTGCAACCTGGACCTACACCAACAACAAACGCGCGGGCGCAAGCACGCGGACCCTGCCCGAGGCGCGCTGCCTCTACCTCGCGGTTCGCACCGGCGACAAGGTATTCGGTGTCATCGGCATCGACCTGGAGGGGCGCGAGATCGAAGCCTTCGAGCATTCGATCGTCCTATCTATCGTAGGCGAATGCGCCTTGGCGCTCGAAAGCGACCGGGCGGCGCAAGAGCGCGAAGAGGCTGCGGTCTTGGCGAAAAACGAGCAGCTGCGCGCCAACCTTTTGCGCTCCATCGGCCACGATTTGAGGACACCACTCACGGCTATATCCGGATCTGCGGCAATCCTTCGGAAGAGCGACGAGAAGCTCAGCCTCGAACAACGCTGCGATCTTGCCGATGCCATCTACGACGACTCCCTCTGGCTTATCGATACCGTGGAGAACCTCCTCGCCATCACACGCGTCGAGGATGGCACCATTTGCCTCAACTTCACATCCGAGCTCATCGACGAGGTCATCGAGGCCGCCCTCAGCCATGTCGCCCAAGCATCGCATGGACGTACCGTCACCATCGAGCACACTGACGACATCCTGCTGGTACGCATCGACGTCCATCTCATCATGCAGGTGCTTACGAATCTCATCATGAACGCCTTCAAATACACGCCCGAGGACTCGACTGTCACCATCAGCGCACGTCGCGAGGGTGCGTTCGTCGTGGTGGACGTCGCAGACGATGGGCCGGGTGTGGCAGACTGCGACAAGCCTCATATCTTTGAGCGCTTCTTCACCTCACGCAATACGCGGCCCGTGGATTCGCGTCGAAGCATCGGCCTTGGGCTGTCGCTCTGCCGCTCCATCGTGGAGGCGCATGGCGGCGTCATCGAAGCTCGCGACAACCACCCCCATGGGGCCGTCTTCCGTTTTACCCTGCCCGCCGAGGAGATCGAGATTCATGAATAATGCCGCTAAGCCACGCATCCTCCTGGTCGAAGATGACCTGACCGTTCAAAACCTCGTTTCGACCGCGCTTGACCTCCACGGCTATGTCGTGAGCAAGGTTTGCAACGGCCAGGCCGCCATCATGGATGCGGTGTCGCACGGCCCCAGCCTCATCATGCTCGACCTCGGCCTTCCCGACATTGACGGTATCGAGGTCATCACGAAGATCCGAAGCTGGTCGGCAGTCCCCATTATCGTCATTTCGGCGCGCACCGAAGATTCCGACAAGATTGCAGCACTTGACGCAGGGGCAGACGACTACCTCACCAAGCCCTTTTCTGTGGATGAGTTGCTCGCGCGCGTCCGTGCGAATTTGAGGCGCTCCTCGATGGCGTCAAGCGAATCGACAGAAGCGAGCACGTTCGACAACGGTCCGCTGCATATCGACTACGCCGCGGGATACGCGACGAAAGACGGACGCGAGCTCTCGCTCACCCCAACCGAGTACAAATTGCTCGTCCTTCTGGCGAAAAACGTCGACAAGGTGCTCACCCACACCTTCATCACCCGCGAGATATGGGGCACGAGCTGGGACAGCGATCTGGCGAGCCTGCGCGTGTTCATGCGCACCCTGCGCAAGAAGATCGAGGCAGACCCCTCTCACCCCAAGATGATTCAGACGCACATGGGTGTCGGGTACCGCATGCAGCGTCTCTAGCCCACCCCACAAAAAAGTTGCGGTGGAATACGGAGTAGATAAGGCCTTTGACGGCCAAAACAGTCTGTATTTCACCGCAACTGATGGGCGGGATGGAGTTAGAGGCCCAGGTAGTTGGTCATGCCTTCGACGGCGAGATTGGCGCTCGCTACGGCATGGACCACGGTGAGCGGGCCGTTGACCACATAGTTAGCGATACCCAAAAATACTCTTCAACTCGCCACACTCTCCCCCAAATGTGCAAAGCGCCCCGCGAACGGATGCTCGCGAGGCGCTTGGGTGCCTGGACCTTTATTTGATACCGCGGCCCAAGTCTTCGGCGATTTTGTCTACGCCCTTAAGTGCGGCGCAGGTCTTTTTGTTGGAGCAATGCCCCGTACAAACGCCACCCTGGGCGCAGTCGGCGCAGGTGCCCTTTCGGTAGATACGCACGCACACGGCGACAAACGCAATGCCGATAACAGCCAACACAACAATATCGATAGGTGCCATAGTAAGCCTCCTCTAGTTAACCACCACTTACTTTACCCCATCTTCCACCTGCCAAAAAGGGACAGGTTTGTTTTGGTCGGTTTTATCTGCGGAAACGCCACATCTTACTTCTGGAGCAAAGCAATCTGTCCCCCATTGCACCAAAAAGCCCGAGTGTCGCTGGGACACCCGGGCTCATGGAAAGGGGCTAATCCTTATTCGGACTTAAGCGGAAACTGCGGCGGAAGCAGTGTTGGTCTCGTCCTCGTCGGTCCAAGCATGTTTAGGCATGGGACGGAAGATCTGGAAGAGCATCGCAACCAGCAGCACGATGGCCACAACCGTCCAGATACCAAACTGTCCAAGAACGAACAGGTTGTAGAACTGGTTGATGAACAGACCAATGACCCAAGCAAAGGCGCACTCGTAACCGATCGCGATGGCGGTCCACTTGCCGGAATCCATCTGGTTGCGGATAGTGCCCATGGCGGCAAAGCACGGAGCGCACAGCAGGTTGAACGCACCAAAGGCAACGCAAGCGCCCATAGTCGGGAACATGCCGGCGAACGCGGTCCACAGGCTCGGGTCGGTCTCGCCGGCGTCGGCGACGGACAGCAGCGAACCGGCGGTGGCGACGACGTTCTCCTTAGCGACAAGGCCCGAGACGGTCAGCGCAGTTGCCTGCCAGGTGCTAAAGCCGAGCGGGGCGAAGATCCAGGCGACCAGGTTGCCCAGCATGGCAAGCACGGAGTAGTCCATGAACTCCTCGGGGATGCCCTCCATAGCAGGCAGGAAGCCAAACGTGCCGTTGTAGCTACCAAAGTTGGACAGGAACCAAACAACGACGGTGGACGCGAAGATGACCGTGCCGGCCTTCTTGATAAAGGCCCAGCAGCGCTCCCACACGTGCAGCGCCCAAGAGCGGATCGCCGGGAAGTGGTAGGCGGGAAGCTCCATAACGAACGGCGTCGGGCGGCCGGCGAAGAGCTTGGTCTTCTTGAGCATGAGGCCCGAAGCGATGACGGCAAAGACGCCCAGGAAGTAGAAGAGCGGGCTGATCCACGCGGCGGTGGTGGAAGAATCGCCGATGATGGAACCCATGAGCAGGGCGATGATCGGCAGCTTAGCGCCACAGGGAATAAACGTGGTGGTCATGACCGTCATGCGGCGGTCCTTCTCGTTCTCGATGGTCTTGGTGGCCATGACGCCGGGGACGCCGCAGCCCGAGGATACGAGCATGGGGATGAACGACTTACCGGACAGGCCAAAGCGACGGAACACGCGGTCCATGATGAAGGCGACGCGGGCCATATAGCCGCAGTCCTCCAGGAAGGACAGCATGACGAACAGCAGGAACATCTGCGGGACAAAGCCGAAGATGGCGCCCAGGCCGCCGACGATGCCGTCGCAGACCAGCGAATCGACCAGGCCACCGTCCTCGGTGCCGCCCGCCACAAGGGCGTCGTGGACCATGGTGGTAATACCAGGAACATAGGGGCCGTACTGTGCCGGGTCGACCGAGTCGGCATTGTCGCCCGCAGCCTCGACGGCCGCGTCGTAGGCGTCGCGGCCCTGACCGAGCACGTACCAACCGTCGGTACCGAAGAGCTGGTCGTTGGTGAAGTCGGTCACCGTGCCGCCCAAGGTAGAAACGGCGATGTAGTACACGCAGAACATGATGACCACAAAGATCGGCAGGCCCAGGATACGGTTGGTAACCACGCGGTCGATCTTCTCGGAGGTGCTCATCTTTGCCGGAGCCTTGGTGAGGCACTCGTCAATGATGTGGGCAATCACGCCGTAACGCTCGCCGGTGATGATGGACTCGGCGTCATCGTCGCAGTCCTGCTCGCACTGAGCGACCAGACCTTCGACGCGAGCGGCCTTCTCCTTGGTGAGGTTGATGAGCTTGCAGGCGTCCGCATCGCGCTCGAACAGCTTGACAGCGTAGTAGCGGCGCTTGTTGGCGGGAACGCTCGCCGGCAGATTGTTCTCGATGTGGTCCAGAACGTCCTCGATGGAGGAATCGAACTTGTGCTCCGGCACCTGGCCCTTGGAAGCAGCGGACTTCTTGACCTGCTCGAACAGCTCCTTGATGCCCTTGTTCTTAAGGGCCGAGATCATCATGACCGGACAACCGAGCTTCTTGGAGAGCTTGTCCGTGTCGATCTTATCGCCGTTCTTCTCGACCAGGTCGGCCATGTTGAGGGCAACGACCACGGGCAGGCCGGTCTCGATAACCTGAAGCGCCAGGTACAGGTTACGCTCGAGGTTGGTGGCGTCGACCACCTGGACGACGACATCGGGCTCGCCGCTCATGAGGTAATCGCGCGAGCACTGCTCCTCAGGGCTGTAGGGGGAAAGCGAGTAGATGCCAGGGAGGTCCGTGATGGTAACGTTCTTGTCGCTTAGGAGCTTGGCCTCCTTTTTCTCAACCGTGACGCCGGGCCAGTTGCCAACGTAGCCGTTGGCGCCGGTGATCAGGTTGAAAAGCGTGGTCTTGCCGCAGTTGGGGTTACCCGCCAGCGCGACATGGATCTGAGAATCCGCCATTCAATCCTTCTTCCTTGTGTGCCTGCGCTGCTTTCTCCGCGCAGGCTGGATAATGTGCTTCAAAGATGCTGCATTAAGTTAGAAAAACCTAACTTTATCTGCAGATATATGCGCCGCGAGCCCTTACTGGACCTCGACGACGGCAGCCTCCTCCTTGCGGATGGAAAGCTCGTAGCCGCGCACGTTGATCTCGACCGGATCACCGAGCGGTGCAACCTTCACGACCTTGAACGAAGTGCCCTTGATGAGCCCCAGGTCCATAAGGTGACGGCGAAGCGCACCCTCACCGTGAAGCTTGACGATGGTAGAGCTCTCGCCCACCTTAACGTCACCCAACGTCTTCATCCTCTTGTCCCCCTTTCAGTTTTTATGAAATGCTGCGGACTAACCGACGGTCATGATGTGCATGGCAACCTTGGAATCGATGCCAAAGCGTGCGCCCAGCACCGTGACGATGATATTGGCGCCACTCGAGCTCACCACGTGGATTTCGTTGCCCTCGACAAAGCCGAGGTCCTTGAGGTGGTGCTTCATGTCCTCATTGCCCTTTACACGAGACACGCGCACGGTTTCGCCCGCTTTTACCATCGAAAGCGGCATGGCCGGCATCTGCGGTCCGCAAGACATGAGTGGCTCCTAACGTCAGTTCGTCCTCAACATCGACGCGATAAAAGTTAACCACGTCTATGTTCGCTTTAGTAAACTAGCACGTGGTTAACTTTTTGGAAAGGGTCCCTATTCAGATTTCGAAAAAGTTTCCTATATGAAACAAAAAGGCGCGGCAAAGAGCTGTCCTTTGCCGCGCCCTGTCATGCTTAGAGCGAGAGGTTTCTGATCGACGTAACGCAGGAAGCCTCGTCTACGCCCGAAACGCGAAAGATGATGTCCTCGCCGCACTCGCCGTAGAGAGCCATGAGGCCCATGACATCGCGACCGTCGGTATGGCGGTCGCCGATGCTGACCGACACGTCGCTACGGTGCTTGGCAATGATGTCATAGAGCAGCGCAACCGGGCGGGCGTGTAGTCCCAACGGATCTTTAATCGTCTTTGTAAACTCGACCATGTCCCCTCCCACGACATCACACATTCGGCCGGCAAACCCAGCCACGTGGTAGTTATTGTAGCGTTAGATGCTTATCGAGGGCCCCTCCGGATACCCCGTGGTCAAAAAGTGGCAAATATGAGTACTGTCACAAATTTAGTAGCAGCAAAATCGAGAGCAAATTGCCTAGCTTGAGCGATTCGAAGAGGTTGAAAGCCGTCAAACGCCCTTTAAAGGGGGTGGCGCGCGCAGACGTGGTGTAAGAGCGTCCCGAGGTCCGTCGCTGCAAG